>JAGSPS010000023.1 GCA_018262315.1 Deltaproteobacteria bacterium
ACCCGCGCCGCCACCGCCTCGACGCGCGCCTGGCGCCGCATCCACTCCGTCAACGCGAACTCGCGCTGCCGCTCGCGCTCAGCCGCAATCGCGCCCGCTTCCGCCCGCGGCGACTTCAGCTGCGCGCCGCACCCGATCGCAACCGCAACCAACGCCGCGACCGCAACGCCCGCCCACGCAATCGAGCCGCAAAACGACCTCCGCATCGAGCCCCCACAACACTAGGTGCCGGGCGTCAAGTTATTCGGCTGTCAAGTTATTGCCATCTTGCTCGACGACCTGCGTGACGAATAACTTGACGCCCGGCACCTTCTCCCACCGCGAGGGTCCAGGTTAGGCGGTGGGTTCCTGGCTTCACCCGGTAGCGCGGCAGGGTGTCGGGGCCGCATGAGCCGGTGCCCAGGCCGCGGTGGGCGGCGTCGAGATGGAGCACCGTTTCGCCGTGCGCGACGAGGTCCGGGGTGTGCAGCGCTGCGCTCAAGTCCTGGGCGCGGTACTGCGATGCGGAGAAGCCGACCGGCTTTGCGCACGCGATGAGCACGCCGACGCCATCGTCCGTCGCGAGCGAGAGCCAACGCGTCTCGGTGTGGTGACCGTGTTCCTGCGGGACGACGTACGGGACGTACTGCTCCGCGACCGTCCCGGCGAAGCGGCCGAAGCGACCGCTCGCCTTGCGATCGGGATACGTCTCGTGCGGGCCGAGCCCCAGCCACGCGAGCTGCGAAAACTCGCCCGGCAGCCGCATCACGACGCCGACGCGGGGCACGTCGCTCCAGGCCGCGGGAATCTCGATGGTGTCCACGACGTGCAGCACGCCAGACGGCTCGATGCGGATCTGCTGGCGGTGACGCGCGCGCTGGCTCGGATCCGCGCCGACGAGCTCCGCGTCGAGCCGCAGCCGCGCCGCGCCGTCGCGCGCGGCGCTGAAGCGGACGCCCGTGGCGCGCCGCTCGAGCCGGTCGAGCCCGAGCAGCCGCCAGCTGCGCAGCACGCCCTGCACGTCGCGCATCCAGCCCTGCCGGAGTCCGTCGTTGTCGGTCGGCGCGCGCCAGCAGGTGGCCACCGGACCGCTCTCGAGGATCGCGTGATCCCGCCACGCGAAACTCGCGATCGCGGCGGCGTCGCGATCGACGAGCAGCGCAAAATCGTCGCCGACGCACTCGATCGCGCGCTCGCTCGCGGCGATCGCGACCGACCCGGCGACACGCGGCTTTGCGGTGGACTTCTTCGCCGCCGCCGCCCGCGCCGCGAACGGCAGCGCGAGTTGCGCCCACGCCATCGCGAAGCCGGCCGGCGCCCAGGGCGTCGCGCGGCGCAGCTTGAACTCGAGATGGAGCGTGCAGGTCTGCCCGGGCAGCAGTGCCGGGCGCTTCAGCGGAACCCGCAGCGCAGCGCGTCCGCGCGGCGGCACGGCGGGCAGCTTCAGCGCTCCGCGCTGTACGACCTTACCGTCCACCTCGACCGCGAAGCGCGCTGCGAGATCGCCGAGACCGCTGAACCAGCGCCGGTTCTCGATCTCGATGCGACCGCGCTTCGCATCGAGCGCCCGCACGCGCACCGGCTGGGCGAGCGTCTTCAGCTCCTCCATCGCGGGATGCGGCGTTCGGTCCGGCCCGACCAGCCCGTCGCAACAGAAGTTCGCGTCGTGCACGGTCTCGCCGAAGTCGCCGCCGTACGCCCAGTAGGTGCGGCCGTCCGGTGTCTCGCGGCGGATGCCGTGATCGCACCATTCCCAGACGAAGCCGCCCTGCAGGCCGCGCTCGCGCTCGAAGGCGGCGAAGTAGTCGGCGAGGCTGCCGTTCGAGTTGCCCATCGCGTGCGAGTACTCGCACAATATGACCGGCCGGCGGCGATCCTTGCGCGCGCGCGACCACGCCACGATCTCGTCGATTTCGGGATACATCGGACACACGAGATCCGTCACGGGCGCGGCGGCATGCAGGTTCTTGCCGATCGCGCCCTCGTAGTGCAGCGGCCGGGTGGGATCGACGCGCCGGATCCACGCCGCCATCGCGTCGTGCGCGGCGCCGTAGCCCGACTCGTTGCCGAGCGACCAGGCGATGATGCAGGCGGGGTTGCGATCGCGCAGCACCATGCGCGTGCCGCGCTCGATCATCGCGGTCTGGTAACGCGCGTCGTGGCAGAGGCTCGACCAGCGCGCGTGGGTTTCGAGATTCGCCTCGTCGATCACGTATAGACCGAGCTCATCACAGAGGTCGTAGAAGCGCTCGTCGTTCGGGTAGTGCGAGCAGCGGATCGAGTTGATGTGATGCTGCTTCATCAGCTCGAGATCGCGGCGCATGCCTTCGAGCGTGACGGTGCGACCGCGCACGTCGTCCCACTCGTGACGGTTCACACCGACGATCGACACCGGCTGGCCGTTCACCAGCAATTGGTTGTCGCGCACGGCGACCGCGCGGAAGCCCACGCGCTGCGACACCACCTCGCGGATAGCGCCCGACGGATCGCGCAGCGTCGCGACGACGCGATGCAGCAGCGGCGTCTCGTGCGACCACGCCGCGATCCCGCGCAGCGCGAGCTGCGCGCGCGCGACGTGACCCGGAAACACGTAGCCATCCACCAGCTCGAGTACCGGCGCGCCGCGCCGGAAGATCGGCACGTCGACGTCCGTCACTTTTGCGAGCGACTTGTCGCGCGCGTCGCACAGCTCGAACTCCACCTTCCAGCCGGACTCGGGCGCCGTCGAAAAACCGACGCGCAGCTCGGCGTCGAGCGTCGCAGCGCCGGCCTCGCCGAGCGCCGGTTGCAGCGCGAGGTCGGCGATCCACGTCGGCGCGGTGCAGGTGAGCGATACGCTGCGGTGCAGGCCTGGCAGCCACCACTGGTCCTGGTCTTCGAGCCACGTCGCGTCGGACCACTGCACCACCGCGAGCGCGAGGGTGTTCTCGCCCGCGACGAGCTGTTCGGTGATCTCGAACTCGCTCGGCAGCCGACTGTCCTTGCCCATCCCCACCGGCATGCCGTTCACCCAGGCGTAGACGACGCTCTCCGCCGAGCCGATCGTGAGCGTCACGCGGCGTCCGCTCCACGCAGCGGGGATCACGAAGCGACGCCGGAAGAGTCCCGTCGGGTTCTGCGCGGGAACCGCCGGCGGCTCGGTCGCGAACGGCATCAGCACGTTCGTGTAGGCGGGCGCACCGTGGCCCTGCAGCGTCCACGAGACCGGCACGTCGAGTCCGTCCCAGCCGCCGTCGTCGAAATCCGTCGCGACGAACGCGGCGTCGGCTGCGTGCGGCGAATCGAGCAGCAGAAAGCGCCAGCGGCCGTCGAGCGAGATCCGCCACGGCGACGACTCCACGTCGCCACGCAGCGCAGCGTCGCGATCCGCGTGCGGAACGAGAGGCGCGTGCATCGGCACGCGGCTGATGCCTGTGACTTCCGGCTGCACCCAGGTCGGTTGCGCCCCCGAGAAGCCAAGCGCGGCAAGAGCGCTCCCGCTCGCTTCCGCCCGAGCCATCATGTCTCCCTTCAGCTCCCGATTCGCCGCAGCCGCACCAGCGGTCCCTCGGGCGCGCGTTCGCCTTCGAGATCGACGTCGCCTTCGAGGTTCCAGAAGCCATCACCAGCCGGGTCGAGCAGCTTCTGGCGAATCTCGAAGCGGCGCGTCGCGAGCGTCTTGATCAGCGTCTGGTCGGCGAGCCGCGCACGACCGTCGAAGACGATGCGGCCGTACTCGGCGAGGAACGGCGCGAGCGCGTCTTCGAAGCGCGCGGCGTCCCAGACGTCGTGCTCGTCCTGCCGCACGTACCCGGCGGCATCCTCGTAGCGACCCGCAGCCAGCGCGCGCACCAGCAGGTGCATCTCGCCGCGAATGCGGGCGGCGAGCGCTTTCGGGTGGCGCGCGAGGTCGATCGGTCGCGGCTGTGCGGGCGCGGCGCTGCGTTCGCGCGCTTCGCCGGGTCGCGAAAGGTTCTCCCACTCGTCCACCAGGCTCGAGTCGACGCGCGCGATCAGCGCGCGCAGGAAGCCGATCACGTCGAAGACGTCTTGCGTGCAGGCGGACTCGGGCAGGCTGTGCACCAGCGTGTTGTGGACCTGCGAGAGGTAGCGGAGCAGCAGCCCTTCGCTGCGCTCGATGCCGTAGCGGCGCACGAAGTCGGCGAAGTCGTCGTAGTGCTCCCACATTTCGCGCGCGACCGACTTGGGCCGGATGTTCTGCTCGCTGAACCAGGGGTGCTTCTCGAGAAAGCCCCGGAAGGTCGCGTACACGAACTCCGCGAGCGGCTTCGGATGCGTCACCTCGTCGAGCTGGGCGATGCGCTCCTCGTACGGAACTCCCTCCGCCTTCAGCCGCGCGATCAGCTCGCCCTTCGCGCGACTCACCTGTTGCGCGAGGATCTGGCGCGGGTTCTCGAGAATCGATTCCGCCAGCGAGAGCACTTCCATCGCGTACTCGGGACCTTCGGGATCGAGCAGCGCGACGGCGTCCACCAGGTACAGCGAGAGCGACTGGTGCAGTGAGAAGTCGCTCTGCAGCTCGGGCGCTACGCGGACGATCGGGAAGCCGGCGTCGAGGTCGTGCACGCGCTGGATCAGTCCGGCGGAGCGCAGTGAGCGGAAGATCGCGGCCGCCTGGCGGCGCAAGCTGCGCCTCTCGGCGTGGGATTCGTGACAGCGCTCGATCAGCTCGAAGAGCAGCCGGTAGCCGCTGCCGCGCAGTCCCTCGTCCTGGCCGCGCTGCAACAGCGCGACGAGCATCCCGTGCGTCACGCGGAACTGCGACACGAGCGTCTCGGGCGGGCTCCACGCCAGGCGCTCGAAGGCCTTCTTGTCCCACGCGACGAAGCCCGGCGGGGGCCGCGCCCTCCCCACCTTCTTCTTCGCACCCGGCTTGCCGGCTTTCGCGGCGGTGCGCTGGTTCTCGATCACGTGCGCGGGCGCCTGGCACAGCACCCAGCCGCGCTCGTCGAAACCCTTGCGGCCCGCGCGGCCCGCGATCTGCTTGAACTCGCGCACCGAGAGCATCCGCACCTTCTGGCCGTCGTACTTCGAGAGCGCCGAGAAGAGCACGCTGCGGATCGGCACGTTGACGCCGACGCCTAGCGTGTCGGTGCCGCACACCACGCGCAGCAGGCCCTTCTGCGCGAGCTGCTCGACGAGCAGCCGGTACTTGGGCAACAGCCCCGCGTGGTGCAGTCCGACACCCTGACGGAGCACGCGCTGCACGTCCTTGCCGTACGGCGAATCGAAGCGAAAGCCCTCGAGCGCCTCGCCGATCGCCTGGCGCTGTTCGCGCGTCGCGACGTGCGCCGACGTGAGTGCCTGCGCCTGCTCCGCCGCCTCGCGTTGGGTGAAGTGCACGACATAAACGGGCGCCCGCGCCTGCTCCATCAGCGTCTCGATGGTGTCGTGCAGCGGTGTCTCGCGATACTCGAAGTCGAGCGGCACCGGCCGCTCGTCGGAGTGGACGTGCACGACCGCGCGCCCGGTGACGCGCTCGAGCCGCTCTTCGATTGGCCGCGTGTTGCCGAGCGTGGCCGACATCAGCAGGAAGCGCGTATGCGGCAGCGTCAGCAGCGGAACCTGCCACGCGACGCCGCGATCGGCGTCTGCGTAGTAGTGGAACTCGTCCATCACCACGTACGGCGCGTCGGCCGCTTCGCCGTTGCGCAGCGCCATGTTCATCAACACCTCGGCGGTGCAACAGATCAGCGGCGCGGCCCAGTTGATGCTGGCGTCACCCGTGAGCATCCCGACGTTCTCGGCGCCCAGTTCCTCGCAGAGCGCGAAGAACTTCTCGCTCGCAAGCGCCTTGATCGGCGCGGTGTAGAACGAGCGGCGCCCCTCGCAGAGCGCCTTGTAGTGCAGACCCAGCGCGACCAGCGACTTGCCCGATCCGGTCGGCGTCGAGAGCACCACGTGCTTGCCCGACCAGAGTTCGAGCAGCGCCTCTTCCTGCGCGGGGTACGGCGTGATGCCGGTCTCGGCGATCCACGCGACGAAGCGGTCGAGCACCTCGTCGGCGGTTGCGGCCCGGTCGATGCGGTCGCGCAGGCGGGGTCGTTCAGAGGCGGGAGCGCTCATGCGAGCCGCAGCGTAGCTGAACCAGCGCAGCGGTTAGAATCACCGCCGCGCATGCAGTCGCTCTTCGAAGCAGTCCGCGAATCGGCGTCGCGGCGCGAGTGGTCGCGCGGCGTCGAGCTGGCGCGCGCGGGTGCGGTGATTGCCGAACGCATCGATGCGCGTGAAGCGCATCTGCGCGTCGCCGAGCCGGGCCGGCCGGTCGCGCGGCTCGTCACGCTGCTCCTCGATGCCGACGCCTGGTCGTGCGATTGCCCGGGTCCTGAAGATCCGTGCGAGCACGTCGCCGCGGCTGTGATCGCGCTGCGCCGCGCCCGCGACGAAGGTCGCGAGCTGCCGTCGGCCGGCGAGAGCGGCGCGGGGACGATCCACTACGCGCTGCGGCGTGTCGCCGGCGGACTCGCGCTCGACCGCTTCGCGGTGCGCGGCGACGAGCGCGTGCCGCTCGCTGCGAGCCTGCGCGCGCTCGCGGCGGGTCGCGTCGCCGGTCCGCGCATCGCCGCGAGCGAAGCCGATCTCGCGGTCGACGACGCGATCCAGGGCATCGGCGGCCGGCTGCTCTCGCGCGGCGCGTTGCTGCGGGTGCTGCAAGCGCTCGCTGCCTGCGAAGCCGTGTCGCTCGACGGCGCGCCGGTGAAGATCTCCTCCGAACCCGTCGCGCCCGAAGGGCGCCTCGTCGATCACGACGGCGGCTTCCTGCTCCGCGTGGAGCTGCGGCCCGGCGTCACCGCGTCGCTCGGCGACGACGCGGTGCTGTGCGGCGACACGATCCGCCCGCTGCGCGAGACGCGCCTCGACGGTCGCGAACTCGCCGAGCTGCCGCGCGGCAAGTTCTTCCGCCCCGACGAAGCCACGGTGCTGGCGAGCCAGATCCTGCCCGATCTCGCGCGCCGCATCGCGGTGGACGTGCAGACCACGCGGCTGCCGCGCACCACGCGCAGCGAGCCGCCGCGCGCGCGCGTCGCGACGTCGCGCGACGGCGACGCGCTGGTGGCGCGCGCCGACGTGGTGTACGGCGATCCGCCGACGGCGCGCGTCGTGTTGGGGCATCTCGTCGCGGTGCAGGGCGTCGTGCCGGTGCGCGACGAAGCGGGCGAGCGCGCGGCCGCGCGCCGCATCCAGAGCGAGCTGGAGTTGCCGATCGGCATCGACGTGTCGGTGCGCGGCGAAGACGCGATCGCGCTCGCCGAACGACTCGCGCGTTTCTCGGGAACGGTGCACGGCGACGCGCAGCGCGCGTTCTTCCGCGCGCCGCCGCTCGCGGCGCACGTCGCCGCGAACGCGGAGGGCTTCGACGTTTGGTTCGATAGCGAATCCGACATGGCTAAGCGTCGATCGCGGCGCGTCGACGGCGCGACCGCGCTGCGCGCGTGGGCGACGGGCGAGTCGCTCGTGCTGCTTCCCGGCGGCGGTCTCGCGCCGCTGCCCGCGGACTGGCTCGCGCGCTTCGGCCGAGAGGTCGCTGACCTGCTCGAAGCGCGCGACGCCGCGGGTACGCTGCCGCGCGCCGCGCTGCCCGCCCTCGCGCAGCTCTGCGACGCGCTCGGCACGCCGCGTCCCGCGCAACTCGGCTCGCTTGCCGCGCTCGTCGACGACTTTACCGGCATCCCGCACGCGACGCTCCCGGCTGATCTTCGCGCGACACTGCGCAGCTACCAGCGCACGGGGATCGACTGGCTCGTCTTCCTGCGCGACGCCGGCCTCGGTGCGCTGCTCGCCGACGACATGGGCCTCGGCAAGACGCTCGAAGTGCTGTGTGCGTTGCAGACAGGGAAGCGCGCGCTCGTGGTGGCGCCGACCAGCGTGCTCTTCAACTGGGAACACGAGACGCGGCGCTTCCGGCCCGGCCTTTCGGTCGCGCTCTATCACGGTCCGGGCCGCGCGCTCGATCCGAAGGCGGACGTGACGCTCACCAGTTACGCGCTGCTGCGCCTCGACGAGGAGGCGCTCGGCGCGGTCGCGTGGGACGCGGTGGTGCTCGACGAGGCGCAGGCGATCAAGAACCCGGAGAGCCAGGTGGCGCGCGCGGCGCATGCGCTGCGCGCAGCATGGCGCGTCGCGATGACCGGCACGCCGGTCGAGAATCGTCTCGACGAACTCTGGAGTCAGCTTCAGTTCGCGAACCCGGGCCTGCTCGGCACGCGCGCGCGCTTCGACGAGCGCTACGCCAGACCGATCGCGGCGGGCGACGCCGGCGCCGCCGGGCGGCTGCGCGCGCGCATCCGCCCGTTCGTGTTGCGGCGCCGCAAGGTCGAGGTGGCGCCCGAACTGCCGCCGCGCACCGAGGTGGTGTTGCGCGTCGAACTCGACGAGCGCGAGCGCGCCGTCTACGACGCGGTGCGCGCCGCCACGAAGGCGCAAGTCGCCCTGCGCTTCGCGAAGGGCGGCAACGTGCTCGCGATGCTCGAAGCGCTGCTGCGACTGCGCCAGGCCGCGTGTCACGCCGGACTCGTGCCGGGCCAGCAGGCCGAGTCTTCGTCGAAGGTGGAGCTGCTCGTCGAGGAGCTGGCGACGGCCGTCGCGGAGGGTCACAAGGCGCTCGTCTTCTCGCAGTGGACGAGCCTGCTCGATCGCGTCGAACCGGCGCTGCGCGCGGCGCAGATCGAGTGGACGCGGCTCGACGGCTCGACGCGCGACCGCGCCGGCGTCGTCGCGCGCTTCCAGGACGACGCCGGTCCGCCCGTGCTGCTGATTTCCCTGCAAGCCGGCGGCACCGGACTCAACCTCACCGCCGCCGATCACGTCTTCCTGCTCGACCCCTGGTGGAACCCGGCCGTCGAAGAGCAGGCCGCCGATCGCACGCACCGCATCGGCCAGACCCGACCGGTGCTCGTGCACAGGCTCGTCGCAGCCGACACCGTCGAAGAACGCGTGCTCGCGCTGCAAGCGACCAAACGCTCGCTCGCCGAAGCCGCCCTCGGCGACGCCGCCGCCGCCGCATCCCTCTCCCGCGAAGACCTGCTCGCACTGCTCGAATAGCGAAGAAGCGGTGCCGGGCGTCAGGTTATTTCTTGTCAGGTTATTTCGGGGATGGCATCGAGCATCGACGCGGCTCTTCGGCCGTCGTCCATGCGTTCCCAGAGCGACTGCCTCGCCACGCCGAGCTGGCGCGCGACCTCGGCGAGCGAGACGCCCAGATCGTGGAACGCCAGATACGCGATAGTCGCGCGCGCAAGGCTCACTGGGCGGCAGCGACTGCCCCTTCGCAGCTCGGCTTCCGGTATGCGCTGGGCGGTGCACACCCGAGCGATCAGCGCCGTCAGCGCCAGCGCCAGATCGACCTCGCACGACGACTCGACCGGCGCCGCGACGGGATCGCCATTCGCGCCTTCGACCGCGAACTCCGCGTCCGGCGCCTGTTCGGCACAGCGCATCCGCGCGCGAACGGTCGTGCGCGCCAGCGCCTCGTCCTCGTCGAAGAGCCGCAGCGCTTCGCGCGTGTCGTGGAACGGCGCCGCCGGCGCGCAACCGACCAGCGCCGCGTGCCCCGTCCAGCGGTGTCGATCCAGTTCGTCGACGGAAGCGACCAGACCGGCCCGCAGCGGATTGGCGTGCACATAGTACACGAGGGTCGCGAGATACTCGTCGTCCGTGACGGCGATCGCCTTGTAGCGACCCTGGAAGAGATGTCCGACGCGTCCGTAGCGGTCGTTGAAGTAGCGAGCGTAGCGGGTTCCCACCCGGTGCATCACGCGCGCAAGAGGCCGCGGACCGGTGCGGACCACCATATGCAGGTGGTTCGGCATCAGCGCCCACGCGAGGCAACTCGCGCCGTCTTCCAGGAAGACGAGGGAGAGTCGCTCGCAGTACGCGACGCGATCGGCGTCGTCGAGGAAAATCTCCCGACGGTCCACGCCGCGAACGATCACGTGATGGAACGCGCCGGGGTGGTCGACCCTGGGTCGGCGGGGCAGGCTCTGCTCCCAGGGACCTCTGGGGCATTCCGAATTTGCCGCGAGAGGCGGCGTGCCGCAAGGCCGAATAACCTGACGCCGCAATAACCTGACAAAAAATAACCTGACGCCCGGCCCCGCTCCGGCGCTCGGAGGTGCTCGATGTCTGATGATTCGTCGTGGCGGCGGTGTTCTTCGTGCAAGACGCCGATTGCGTTTGGCGCGCAGCATTGGGTGTGCAACGTCTCCACCTGCAACCGCCCGCGCACCGGGCTGGTGTTCTGCAATGTGTCGTGCTGGGACGCGCACCTCTCGGTCGTGCGGCACCGCGAGTCGTGGGCGGTCGAGAAGCAGGCGCCGTCGCGGGCGGATTGGGAGCGCGAACAGTCGGCGCAGGCCGCGTCGAGTCCGCATGCTTCGACGGTGGCGGCGTCGCCGACCGAGCGCGCGCCGCGACGCATCCTGCCTCCGCCGACGCCGCGCGCACCCGATCCGCTCGAGGCCGATGCGCTGATCGTGATGTCGAAGTTGAAGAACTACGTGCGCGGGCGATCGGGATTCAACACGTCGGACCGCGTCGCGACGCCGCTCTCGGACGCCGTGCGCGGACTCTGCGACCGCGCCATCGAGAAGGCACGCGCGGAGGGACGCCGCACGGTGCTGGATCGCGACTTCGAGTAGCCCAGCGCGACCCGCACCCCGAGCAGCGCCGCCAACACCGCGGCGTACACGACCGGCGGGCGCAGGTCCTTCTTCACCAGCCAGAAGAAGTGCACGACGCCGAGCGCTGCAGCGACGTAGACGAGTCGGTGCAGCGTGATCCAGCGCTTGCCGAGCCGACGGATCGAAGCGCGCGTCGACGTCAGCGCGAGCGGGATCAGCAGGACGAACGCGGTGAATCCCACTGTGACGAACGGCCGCTTGCCGATGTCCTCGATGATCGCCGCGAAGTCGAGACCGTTATCGAGCACCGACCAGGTGAGGAAATGCGCGGTGGCGTAGCCGAATGCGAAGAGGCCGAGCGTGCGGCGCTGCGCCGCGATCGCGTGCCAGCCGGCGAGCCTCCGCAGTGGTGTCACTGCGAGCGTCGCGAGCAGCAGGCGCAGCGCCCACGCACCGGTCGCGTGCTCGACGGTCTCGATCGGATTCGCACCGAGGTCACCGCTTGCGGCGCGCCACGTGAGCCAGGCGGCCGGGGCTAGGCACGCGACGGCGATCGTGCGGCCGAGTGCGCTGCGTCCCGTCATCAGAAGTTCTTCCGCAGATCCATGCCCGCGTAGAGCGGGGCCACCTCGTCCGCATAGCCATTGAACGGCAGCGTCGGCCGCTTCGCGAAGTCGCCGATGCGGCGCTCGCGGCGCTGACTCCAGCGCGGGTGGTCGACGTCCGGATTCACGTTGGCGTAGAAGCCGTACTCGTCGGGCGCCGAGGCGGCCCACGTCGTGTAGGGACGCTGCTCGACGAGGCGCACCTTCACGATCGACTTGATGCTCTTGAAGCCGTACTTCCAGGGCACCACGAGGCGCAGCGGCGCGCCGTTCTGGTTGGGCAGATCGGCGCCGTACATGCCGGTCGCGAAGAGCGCGAGCGGGTGCATCGCCTCGTCGATGCGCAAGCCCTCGCGATACGGCCACTCGAGCACATTGCGCTTCTGACCGGGCATCTGCGCGGGGTCGACCAGCGTTTCGAATTGCACGAACTTGGCGCGCGAAGTCGGCTCGAAGCGCTTCAGGAAGTCGCCGAGCGGGAAACCGAGCCACGGAATCACCATCGACCAGGCCTCGACGCAGCGCAGCCGGTAGACGCGTTCCTGGCGCGGAAACGCGGTCAGCACGGTTTCGATCGCGATCATGCCGGGCTTTGCGACTTCGCCTTCGACTGCGATCGTCCAGGGTCGCGTGCGCAAGGAGCCGGCATGCCGCGCGGGGTCGGTCTTGTCGGTTCCGAACTCGTAGAAGTTGTTGTACTCGGTGGCCTTGTCCTTCGGAGTCACCGCGTCGGGGGCACCGGATTCGGAGGAGGCCGCAACCGCCAGACCCTCGTCGCGCGAGCAAGCGGGGATCAACGCGGCACCCGCGATCGCGGCCGCACCGGTCAGGAACTCGCGCCGGCGCAGATGGAGACCCAGGTCGGTGATGTCGCGGGTGCGTGCGTCGCTCGGCCGGAGGATGCGAAGGAGATGTGCCATGGTGTCCCGTTGGTGAAGGTCGTGAGTGCAGGTCCTACGTGCATGGGTTGGATGCACGATCGGCCCGCGAGGTTTCGAGTCCGCGTGCAATCGTACGAAGAGTAGCCTCGGCCCTATTGCGGCCCCCGGGCAGCGGCCCGGTGGAGCGAATGCGGGAGAATCCGTTCATGGCGAAGATCGGCATCATCGGCGGTTCGGGACTCGACGACCCGCAGATCCTGAAGGACGCGCGCGACGAGATCGTCGCCACGCATTGGGGCGAGGCGAGTTCGCCGCTGCGGCACGGGACGATCGAGGGTGTCGCCTGCGTGCTGCTCGCGCGTCACGGCCGCCAGCACACGCTGCCGCCCACGCAGGTGCCGAATCGTGCCAACATCCAGGCGCTGCTCGACGCCGGCTGCAGCCATATCCTCGCG
Organism: Deltaproteobacteria bacterium; assembly: GCA_018262315.1. GTDB lineage: Bacteria > Myxococcota_A > UBA9160 > UBA9160 > PR03 > PR03. The sequence goes on from JAGSPS010000023.1 coordinate 12,540, forward strand.
ACCACGGCCGTCGGCAGCCTGCGCAACAAGATCGCGCGCGGCGACCTCGTGATCGTCGACCAGTTCATCGACTTCACGCGTTTCCGCAAGACCAGCTTCCACGATCACTTCGAACCCGGCGCAAAGCCCTCGGGACCGATCGGCGGTACGGCCCACACCCCTATGGCCGACCCGTTCTCGCCGGAGCTGCGCAAGCTGCTGATCGAGTCGGCGCGCGCGCTGAAGATCAAGCATCACGCGAGGGGAACCGTGGTGACGATCGAGGGCCCGCGCTTCTCGACGCGCGCCGAGTCGCGGATGTTCCGCGGCTGGGGCGCCGACATCATCAACATGTCGATCGCACCCGAGTGCGCGCTCGCGAACGAAGCGGGCATCCCGTACGCGGCGGTCGCGATGTCCACCGACTACGACTGCTGGAAGGTCGACGAGGAGTCCGTCACCTGGGATCAGATCGTCGCGATCTTCGAGCATAACGTGGAGAAGGTGGTGCGCCTGCTGGTCGCGACGATCGCAAGGCTCCGCGAGTCCCCGGCGACATCGGACTCCGTGCGGCGTTGAAGCTCTCGCTGGCCCGGACGACACCCGCAACCTCGAGCTGCGTTGCCACACGACGCGCCCGCTCGCCGCGTCGCGCGCGAGCCGTACCATCGCGACGTGAGGCAGCTCTTCCGCCGCCGCGATCGCCTCGACCACCGCCTCGACGCCGGGCGGCTTCGGGGCCGTCACGTGCGCGCCGTCGCAGACGCGCTCGCGGCGCTCCACGACGGCGCCGAAGTCTGCGGCGACGAGGCGCCGGCGGCGCCGCTCGCGCTCGCGAAGCGGCTGCGCGCGCGCGCGGACAAGCTCGAGGCGCAACCAAGTACCGCGGGCGCCGCCGCCGATCTCGAGCGGCTCCTCACCGAACAGCAGCGCTTCCTCGTCGACGCGATCGAGACCCTGCTCCAGCGGGCCGCAAGCGGGCGCGTGCGCCGCATCCACGGACGCATCGGCTGCAGGAGCGTCTGGGTGGGAGCGGCGCGCGGGGTGCGCTTCGCAAAGGCGGAACCGGGTGCGCGCGGCGACGTCGCCGAGGACGTGGCCGGCCTGGCGATCGACCTGTGTGCGCGCGGCGCACCGCGGCTCGCCGAGGCATTCGCCGCCGCCTACGCGTGGGCCGCCGACGACTACGCGCTCTACCGCGTGATGGACGGCTATGCGCGCGACGCCGCCCTGCGCATGGCGCTCGCGGCGGCGTCGCGCGGGAAGCGCGACGCGCGCGGACCCGAGCCGGCCACCTATTTGCGCGCCGCGCTCGGCGCCGTGCATCCGGCGCCCCTCGTGATCGCGATCGGGGGGGCCGTGGCGACCGGGAAGAGCACGCTCGCCAGGGCGGTGTCGCGGAGACTCGCGGCGCCCCGCGTCGAAGCCGATCGCGTGCGCCGCACGCTGCTGGCGCCGCTCCCGGACGGTGTCGCGCATCGACGACTCTGGGAAGGCGACTTCGCCGAACGCGTCTACCGTGGCATGCTGCGGCGCGCCGCCGACGTGCTCGCGGGCGGACGGCCCGTCGTGCTCGACGCATGCTTCCCCGATGCCCGGCGGCGCGCCAAGGCGGCCGAGCTCGCGGCCCGCCACGGCGCCGAGTTCGTCTTCGTCCACTGCGACGCCCGGCCCGAGCAGGTGGAAGCGCGGCTCGCGAGGCGAGCCAGCCGCGACGGCGGACTGGACGGCGGATGGACGGCGATCGCGCGAAGCGTCACCGAGCATTGGCAGACGCCGAGCCCCGGCGAAGCCGGCCGCTACCTGCGCATCGACACAGGGCGCCCGCGGCGCGAGTGGCTGGCTGCGCTCGGGCTCGACGCAAAGGCTCGCCCGTGAGGCCGCTCCCGAGCGCCGTCACCTTCGACTGCTGGAACACGCTGCTGAGCGAAGAGAACTGGCACGAGGCACATCGGCGGCGCGTGGACGCGCTGCTGCACGCCGCCCGCGAGAGCGGCGCGCGCGTCGACTTCGAGCAGGCGGGGTGCGCCTTCGACCGCGCCTGGCACCACCACATGACGCTGTGGATCGGGGGCGTCGCGAGCGGCGCGCGCGAGGTGGCGAGCTGGGCCATGCACGATCTGCGCGCCCCGACGCACGGCGCGACCTTCGAGCTGCTGGTCGCGCATTTCGAGAACGCGTCGCACTCGAGCCGCGTCGTGCCGCTCGAGGGCGCCGTGGAGACCGTCGCGGCGCTGGCACGCGCGGGCGTACCGGCTGCGCTCATCTGCGACACGGGACTGACGCCCGGGCGTGTCGTTCGGAAGCATCTCGCACGAGTCGGTCTGCTCGACGGGCTCCGCGCCCAGCTCTTCTCCGACGAGGTGGGCGTGCCGAAGCCGGATGCGCGCATCTTCCGCGCCGCACTCGCCGCGCTGGGCGTGGCGGCGCGCGGCGCCGTTCACGTCGGCGACCTGCTCCGCACCGACGTCGCCGGCGCGCGCAACGTCGGGATGCAGAGCGTGCGACTGCGCGCGACTCACGACGATGCCACCGAGCTGCCCGAGGCCGACCACGTCGCCGCGTCGCACGCGGAACTGCGCGCAATCTTCGGCGTTCTCTAGCAGCGAGCGGCGGACGTGCTGGGCTAGCGTCGCCGCGATTGCAGGAGGCGCGCGATGAGCGAAGCCCAGGCCCGCGTCGAGGTGCGCGACATCGAACTGGCGACGCGTGCGCCCGACACCGCGTCCCCGCAACGCATGGCGCCACTGTTTCTCTGGGGCCACGGCCTGATGAGCAGCGTCGCGCAGGAAGACGCCCTCGCGATCTTCGACTGGTCTCCGGTCTGCGCGCATGCGCGCCTCGTCCGCTACGACGCGCGCTCCCACGGCGATTCCGATCTCGACCTCGATCCCGCCCACTTGCGCTGGCCCGAACTGGCCCGCGACATGCTCGGGCTCGCCGCTGCGCTCGGGGCTCCGCGCGCGCTGCTCGGCGGCATCTCGATGGGCTGCGCGACATCGCTGCACGCGGCCGTCCTGGCGCCCGATCGCGTCATCGGCCTCGTGCTCGTGGCACCGCCCACCGCGTGGGAGACACGACACCGTCAGGCGCGCTTCTACCGGATCGCCTCGACGTGTGTGCGCTGGGTCGGCCTCGCGCCGTTGCGGCTGCTCGCGTCGCTGCCCCGCCCCGGTTCCACGAGCCCGGTCGCCGCGCTGCAGAGCGGACTGGCCGAGCAGCTCGCGCACGCCGACGCCCGCGCGGTGGCGACGGCGATGCGCGGCGCCGCCGACTCCGATCTGCCCGATCGCGCCGTGCTGCGCGGGCTGCGCATGCCCGCGCTGATCCTCGCGTGGCGCGGCGATCCCGTGCACCCGCTCTCGACGGCGACCCAGCTCGCGGAACTCCTGCCGCGCGCGGAGCTACACGTCGCCGCAACGCTCGACGAAATGCGTGCCTGGCCGGCGCTGATCGCCAGCTTCGCGCGCGTCGCCTCCGAGAAGGCGCAGTCGTGACGCTCTTCACGCAGGAATGGGGAAAGTGCCGGCCGGTGATCATGCTGCACCCGCTGGCGCTCGAGTCGACCGCGTTCCGCAGCGTCGCGCGGCTGCGCGCCGGACGCGACGTGCACACGATCTCGGTGGACCTCCCTGGTTTCGGCCGTACGCCGGGCCCCGACGCGCCGCTCACGCCGGCGTGCATGGCCGAGCCGGTGATCGAGTTGGCGCGCAGTCTCGCGACGCCTCCCGTCGTGCTCGGCATGTCGATGGGAGGACGCGTCGCGCTCGAAGCGCGTCCCGCGCGCTTCGAGGCGGCGCCCTGCCTGTCCGCGGCGTCGCCCGCAGCAGCACGTCGCTCGAAACCGTCGAGCGCGTCGCGAGCCGCTTCGGGGTGACCGCCGACGCCAGCGGGCTCGGCGCCATGCAACACACGGCGCGGTGTTGCCGCGCACAGCGGGGCGGCTGAGTGACGGAGGCGCTCGAAACCTGGCGCGTGTCGGGAATCGAACTCGCGATCGGCGAAGCGGAGGAGCGCGTTCGCGAGCGCGCGCTCGCCGCAGCGGGACTCGGCGCCGACCAGCTGCGCGGCTTCCGGATCGCGAAGAAATCGCTCGACGCGCGGCGACTCGGCCGCACGCGGCGGCTGCGCTTCGTCGTCCAGGCGGATCTCGTCGTGCCCGCGCAGCTGCGCTCGGCGGGTCTCTCGCGCGCGCTGCGCGCGGGTCGCGTGGTGCGCGCGCCCGAGCGCGGTCGCATCGAAGTCGCGCGCGTGCACGCGTCGCTCGCCGGCCGGCGCGTCGCGGTGCTCGGCGCCGGACCCGCAGGGCTCTTCGCGGCGCTCGTGCTGGCGCGCAACGGCGTGGCCGTCGACCTC
>JAGSPS010000189.1 GCA_018262315.1 Deltaproteobacteria bacterium
GATCGAGACGAGCAGCGGCTTGTCTTCGTCGCGCGCCTTCGCGAGCGCCGCGTCGCCCCACGGATGCCAGTCCACCGGGTTGTGCATGTGCTGGCGGAGGTAGGCGCTCGTTTCGGCGGCGAGGCGATTGGTCGGACGATCACTCGGGTCGTGCATCGCGCGAAGGTAGCGGCGGGGCGACGGAGGGGGGTGCCGACGCGACCGTCACGCAGCAGCCGCCAGGTCTCGCGCAGCCCGACGAACGTCCCCGGCACGGGACGGTCGGCCCAGAAACCTCCTCTAGCCCCGGAGCCGAACCGCCGATACACGCCGACGGGTCTCTCCCGGAGCATTGGATGGCCACGCCTGCCTCGGAGCCGCAAACCGCAGCGCTGATTCTGGTCGTCGACGACGACCGCATGATGCGCACGCTGCTGCGCGACACGCTGGAAGAGCAGGGCTTCGCGGTCGCCGAGGTGTCGAACGGGATCGAGGCGCTGGCCGCCTTCGAGCGCTTGCGCCCGAGCCTGCTCGTGCTCGACCTGCACATGCCCGAGCCAGACGGTTTCTCGGTCTGCCGCTCCATCCGCGCGCGCCACCCGAGCGATCCGACACCCATTCTCGTGGTGACCGCCGACGCCGATCCCGCTTCGCTCGACCGCGCCTATGTCGCCGGCGCCACGGACTTCGTCGCGAAGCCGCTGCACGCCGCCTTGCTGGCGCACCGCATCCGCTATCTGCTGCGCGGCTCGCGGGCGCTCATCGAGCTGGCGCAGAGCCAGCGCTCGCTGTCGCGCGCGCAGCACATTGCGCGGCTCGGAAGCTGGGAGTGGAACCCGTACACCGGGGAGTTGCGGTGGTCGGGCGAGGCGCTCCGCATCCTCGGCATCGACCCGAGCGAGGTCGGAAGCTGGGATCGCTTCTTTTCCACCGTGCACCCGGCCGACCGCGATCGCGTGCGCGCCGAGATGCGCGAAGGGATGCGCGGCCAGCACAGCTTCCGCATCCAGCACCGCATCGTGCTCCCGGACGGGTCGGTGCGTCACGTCGATGCGCAGGGCGAAGTGGCGGCCGACGGCCCCGAAGACGGCGCGTGGATTTCGGGCACGCTCCAGGACGTCACCGAACAGGCGCACGCCCAGGCCCGCATCCGCTACCTCGCCAGCTACGACAGTCTCACCGGACTCGCGAACCGCCGTCTGTTTCGCGACCAGCTCGAGCGCGCGATCGGCGCGGCAAAGACGCGCGGTCACATGGTCGGCGTGCTGTTCATGGACCTCGACCGCTTCAAGCGCATCAACGACACGCTCGGCCATGGCTCCGGAGACGCGCTGTTGCAAGTCGTCGCGGAGCGGCTGCGCGCCCACGTGCGCGGCAGCGACGTGGTCGGCCGCGCCGACATCGACGAGCTGGCGCCGGCGATCTCGCGGCTCGGAGGCGACGAGTTCACCATCCTGCTCTCGAAGCTGGAGCAGCCCGAGGACGCGGGCGACGTCGCACGCCGCATCCTGCGCGCGATCCCCGAGCCGGTTGCGCTCGAAGGCCAGAGTGTCTCGCTTTCGGCGAGCATCGGCATCGCGGTCTATCCGGTGGACGGCGAGGACGTCGAGACGCTCGTCAAGCACGCCGATGCTGCGATGTACGCCGCCAAGGAGCTGGGGCGCGACAACTTCCAGTTCTTCTCGCAAGAGATCAACGCGTTGGCGCTGCGCAAGCTGGCGCTCGAGAGCCGCCTGCGGAATGCGATCGAGCGCGACGAGATGCGGCTGCACTATCAGCCGCGCCTCGATCTCCAGACCGGCCAGGTCTGCGGCGTCGAAGCGCTGCTGCGCTGGAGCCACCCGGACCTCGGCGTGGTGTCGCCACGCGAATTCATTCCGCTCGCGGAAGAAGCGGGCCTGATCACACCGATCGGCGAGTGGGTGCTGCGCACGGCGTGTGTGCAGGCGCGCGCCTGGCACGAGCAGGGGCTTGGCCCGATCGCGATCTCGGTCAACGTATCGCCGCGCCAGTTCGCCGAGAACGACCTGCGCGACGTCGTCGGCCGCGTGCTGCGCGAAACCGGCGCCCCGCCCGGCCTGATCGAACTCGAGTTGACCGAGCGCCTGCTGCTCCAGGACAACGAAGAGACCGCCGTGGTGCTGCGCGACCTGCGGGCAATGGGCGTCACGATCTCGCTCGACGACTTCGGCGCCGGCTACTCGTCGCTTTCCTACCTCGCGCGCTTCCCGCTCGACACGCTCAAGATGGACCACTGCTTCGTGCGCGACGTCGACCACGACCCCGCTGCCGCCGGCGTCGCCAAGGCGGTGATCGCGATCGGGCACAGCCTCGGCGCGCGCGTGGTCGCCGAAGGCGTCGATACCTTCGAGCAGGAGCGCTTCCTGCGCGATCACGGCTGCGACGAGCTGCAGGGCTTCCTGCTCGCCGGCGCCTTGCCCGCCGACGAGGTCGTGCGATTCTTCGCGCCGCGGAGCTGACGCCGCGGGCAACGCGATACGCGCGACCCGCCCGCGGAGTCGGCTCGCTTTCCGGAATCGGGGCCTGGCGTGACGAAGCGCTTCGAGGGACGCGTCGTGCTGATCACCGGGGCCGCGTCGGGGATCGGCGCGGCGGCTGCGCGTCGCTTCGCGAGCGAAGGGGCGCGCGTCTGGCTGGGCGATCTCAATGAAGACGCCGGCCGCGCGCTGGAACGCGAACTGGGCGGCGTTGCGCACTTCTTCCCGCTCGACGTCCGCGAGATCGCGCAGGTGGATGCCTGCACGCAGGCCTGTGTCGATCACTTCGGGCGCCTCGACGTGCTCTTCAACAACGCCGGCATCGGCTCCTACGGCGCGGCGCCGGACCTCGATCCCAAGACGTGGCGCGACGTGCTGGCCGTCGACCTCGACGCGGTGTTCTTCGGTTGTCGCGCCGCGATTCCGCAGCTGCGCCGCAACGGCGGCGGCGTGATCGTCAACACCGCTTCGATTTCGGGTCTCTTCGGTGACTACGGTCTGCTCGCCTACAACGCCGCGAAGGGAGCGGTCGTCAACCTCACGCGTGCACTCGCCATCGATCACGCGCGCGAAGGCATCCGCGCGAACGCGGTGTGCCCGGGTCCGATCGACACGCCGCTCGTCAAGGTCCTGAAGGAACATCCGGCCGTGAGCCGGGAATACGCCCGGAACATCCCGATGGGCCGCCTCGGGCGCGCGGACGAGGTTGCGGCCGCCGTCGCCTTCCTCGCCTCCGACGACGCCTCGTACATCACCGGCGCCACGCTCGTCATCGACGGCGGCCTCACCGCCGCCACGGGCCAGGCGAACTTCACTCGCGCCTTCAGCGGCGGCGACTGAGAGGAGCGGCGGCCGCTCCACGCGCGCACGCGGAGCTGCCAGCGGCGTCGCAGCGCTCGGCTCTCAGAGGTGCTGCATCTTCACCCGCTCGCGCGCGGCGAGCCTGCCACCTGCCTGGATCCACGCCTGGATCACCTCGGAGGCTTCCTTCGGGTTGTAGACGTCTTCTTCGCAGCTCCAGAGCCCGTCGCCCGCGTAGTCGAGCTTCGTCCAGGTCGGGAACTGGAAGGGCGGGCCGTTCGGATCGGTCGGGTGGGGCAGGCGGTTCTGGCACTGGAAGACGACGAAGCCCTGCTCGGGGTCGTGGACGACCCAGTCGTTCGGGAAGGTCATCGTCGGGAAGGGTGCCATCACGCCGACGATCCAATCGGCGATCGCCTGGCGCCCGTGGAACTCGCCGTAGGCGTGTTCGACGTAGCGGGCGTTCTCGGTGAAGAGCGCCGCCCAACGCCGCCAGTCGCCCGTCGCGATGGCGCGCTCTCGCACGTCGCAGTAGTGGGCGAAGGCCAGCTCGAGTTCGGCGCTGGTCACACCGGTCGCCATCTTCGCTCCCCTCCGTCGTGGCCCTGGTGCGGCCAGTGGACCCATGATGCGACGGAGCGAGTCGCCCTCGCCACCCGGACCGCGGGATTCGGTCGCCGGGCCCATGACGGTCGTCAGGCGGGAGCCGCGCGCGGAAAGCCGTGGCTATACTGCGCGCGCCTTGACTCCCGAGTCAACAGGAGCCCTCCCATGAATCTGGAATTCTCCGAGGACCAGAAGTTCGTTCAGCAGAGCGCGCGCGACTTCCTGGCGAAGAACGCGGGCCTCGACGTCTGCCGCAAGGTGCTCGAGACGCCCGTTGCGAGTTCCGACCCGGCTCTCTGGAAGGGCGTCGCAGAGATGGGTTGGCTGGGCGCGGCGATCCCCGAGGAGCATGGCGGCGCCGGCCTCGGCTATCTCGAGCTGGTGCTGATCGCCGAGGAGATCGGTCGCGCGCTCGCGCCGATCCCGTTCTCGGGCTCGGTGTACCTGGCGACCGAGGCGATCCTGCTCAGCGGCAGCGAGGAGCAGAAGAAGCGCTGGCTGCCGCGCCTCGCGTCGGGCGAAGTGATCGGAACCTTCGCCTGCGCGGAAGGCGCAGGCGAGTCCGACGTCGCGTCGCTCGCGACGCGCTTCGCCGCCGGCAAGCTGAACGGCACCAAGGTTCCCGTACTCGACGCCGCCGACGCCGGATTCGCGGTGGTGGTCGCGCAGGGTGCGCGCGGCCCCGTGCTCGCGCTGGTCGACCTCGCGGCGAAGGGCGTGCGGCGCAGCCGCGTCGGGTCGTTCGACCCGAGTCGTTCGATCGCCAAGCTCGCGTTCCAGGACGCGCCGGCCGAGCTGCTCGGCTCCGAAGCGGGCGCCGCCGCGCGGATCGAGACGCTGCTCGACCGTGCCGCCGTGATGATGGGCTTCGAGCAGATCGGCGGCGCCACGCGCGCCTTCGAGATCACGCGCGAGTTCACGCTCGGACGCTACGCATTCGGGCGTCCCATCGCGTCGTTCCAGGCCGTGAAGCACCGCCTCGCCGAGCTCTACGCGAAGATCGAGATCGCGCGCAGCAACGGCTACTACGCGGCGTGGGCGCTCTCGACGGGCAGCGACGAGCTGTCGCTCGCCGCGTGCTGCTTCCGCGCCGCAGCGAGCGATGCCTTCGAGCTGGCGGCGGAGGAGATGATCCAGCTCCACGGCGGCGTCGGCTTCACCTGGGAGTACGACTGCCATCTCTTCTACCGCCGCGCCAAGTGGCTGTCCGCCGCGCTCGGCACTCCCAGCGAATGGCGCGAGAAGCTGATCCAGCGGCTCGAAGCGAAGGGCAGCGCCGCGATCGCCGACGGCGAGTAGCCGCCTGATTCCTCCTCCCCGCATCACACGAGGAACCCGTCATGAACTTCGAAGACACCCCGCAAGAAGCCGCATTCCGCGCCAAGGCGCGCGCCTGGCTCGAGCGCAACGCGCGACTGCGCCCGCCCGGCGAGACCGCGCCGAACATGCTCGGCGAGCGCGAGAGCGCCGACGTGATCCAGAAGGCGAAGGACTGGCAGACCAAGAAGTTCGACGAGGGCTGGGCGGTGCTGACCTGGCCGAAGGAATACGGCGGGCAGGGTCTCGGTCGCCTCGAAGCCGTGGTGTGGAGCCAGGAAGAGGCCAAGTTCGACGTGCCGCCGAACATCTACGCGATCGGCCACGGCATGCTCGGCCCGACGCTGATGGCGCACGGCAACGACGAGCAGAAGAACAAGTACATCCGCGAAATGGCGCGCGGCCAGGTGGTGTGGTGCCAGCTCTTCAGCGAGCCAGACGCCGGCAGCGATCTCGCGGGCCTGCGCACCAGCGCCGCCAGGGACGGCGAGAACTGGGTGATCAACGGCCAGAAGATCTGGTCCACGGGCGCGCACTTCTCGGACTTCGGGATGATCGTCACGCGCAGCGATCCGAACGCCGCGAAGCACGCCGGTCTCACCTACTTCATCGTGGACATGAAGGCGCCCGGCGTCGAGATCCAGCCGATCAAGCAGATCAACGGCGCCTCGGGCTTCAACACCGTGTTCTTCAGCGACGTGCGGGTGCCGGACTCGAACCGTCTCGGCGGGGTGGGCGACGGCTGGCGGGTCGCGATCACGACGCTGATGAACGAGCGCGTCGCGATCGGCGCGGGCGGTGGCGCCGGCCGCTTCCGCGATCTGCTGAAGCTCGCGCGCGAGACGCGACGCAACGGGCGCGCCGCGATCGAGGACTCGTCGGTGCGCCAGCAGCTCGCCGACTTCTACATCCGCTCGAAGGGTCTGCAATTCACCGGCTACCGCACGCTGTCCGCGCTTGCGCGCGGCGCGACGCCGGGGCCCGAGGGATCCATCGGCAAGGCGGTCGGTGCGCCGCTCGCACAGGAGATGGCGTCGTTCGCGATGGAACTGCAGGGCGTGATGGGCGCGGTCGACGACGAGTCGGTGAGCCCGCAAGAAGGCCTGTGGCAGGAGATGTACCTCGGCACGCCGGGCATCCGCATCGCGGGCGGCACCGACGAGATCCTGAAGAACATCATTGCCGAGCGCGTGCTGCGGCTGCCGCCCGAGATCCGCGTCGACAAGGACCGCCCGTTCCGCGAGATCCCGACGGGCTCGGCAAAGAAGTAGCCGCCGCCG
>JAGSPS010000024.1 GCA_018262315.1 Deltaproteobacteria bacterium
GCGCCGGCCGGAAGCGATGAGGGCGCCCAGTTCGTCTCGGTGGTGCTCGCCGACACCGAAGACACCTGGACGGAGATCTTCCAGTCGGGCGGCGAGCGCTATCAGCCGCCCAAGCTCGTGTTGTTCACCGACACGGTGCGCTCCGCGTGCGGCATGGCGCAATCGGCGATGGGACCCTTCTACTGTCCCAGCGACCAGAAGGTCTACATCGACCTCGGCTTCTACCGCGAACTGCGCGAACGCTTCCGGGCGCCCGGTGATTTCGCGCAGGCCTACGTGATCGCGCACGAGATCGGGCACCACGTGCAGACGCTGCTCGGAACCTCGCAGCAGGTGCACGCGGCGCAGCAGCGCGCGTCGCAGCAGCAGTCCAACGCGCTCTCGGTGCAACTCGAACTGCAAGCGGATTGTTACGCCGGTGTCTGGGCGAACCACGCCAACCGCGCGCGCCAGATTCTCGAAGAGGGCGACGTCGAGGAAGGACTGAACGCCGCCTCCGCGATCGGCGACGACAACATCCAGCGCCAGACGCAGGGCAGCGTGGCGCCCGAGTCATTCACCCACGGCTCCTCGCAGCAGCGCATCAGCTGGTTCCGCCGCGGCCTCGACTCCGGCTCGATGAAGAACTGCGACACCTTCGCCTCCGAACCCCAGTAGCCCCGCCACCAGCCCCGCTCGGCCACCTCCCACCCCTCCGCCCCTCCCACCCCCCCTGACCCGTGTTCGGCGACCTGGCGTCCGCCAGGTCGCGGGATCATGAGTTGGGTCCGCCAGGTCGCGGGATCATGAGTCGCGGGATCATGAGTTGGCGCTATTGACTTCGCTCCGACATCCGAATAGAACTAGCGGTCGTTAGTTTTCAGACCGGAGCCTTCTTGCCCAGCGGACCCTCCACGGATGCAGAGCGCGACGCCCCGGCCCTGCGCCGCAAGGGCGAGCTCACGGCCGGGCGCATCCTCGACGCCGCGGAGGCGCTCTTCGCCGAGTACGGCTACGCCGGAACCACGTTGCGCGACGTCGCGACGCGCGTCGACCTGCGCATCCCCTCGCTCTACAACCACTTTGCCAGCAAGGAAGCGCTCTACGCGGCCGTGCTCGAGCGCGGCATCGGTCCGGTGCTCGAGATCCTCGGCGAGTTCAACGCCCAGGGGGCGTCGCGCGGCAATCCCGCCGCCGTGATCGAGCGCGTGATGCAGTTGTTGCAGCGCTACCCGAATCTGCCGCGCCTGGTGTTCCAGGAGGCGCTCGCGGGCGGACACCGCCTGACTCCGATGCTGCGCGAGCGGATCGCGCCGGTCTTCGGTCGCGCGAGCGAGATGGTCGTGGCCTCGCCCGGCGCGGGTCGCTGGACGGCCGAACAGGTTCCTCTGCTGGTGCTCGCCATGTACCACGTGCTGGTCGGCTACTTCGTGAGCGCCTCGCTGTTCGCCGACCTCAACGGCGGCGATCTGCTTTCCCCGCCGATGTTCGCGCAGCAGACCGCCCTGCTGCGCGAGATCGTCACGACGCTGTTTCCTGCCGATCCCATTGCGACACCGTGAGGAGTTTCCATGGATGTGAATGACGTGAACGTCGCCTTTCTCGATCCCGCCACTTGGGATGCGTCGGTGCACGAGCGGATGCGCTGGCTGCGCCGCAATGATCCCGTGCACTGGTCCGAGAAGGACGGCTGCTGGATCGTCTCCAAGTACGAGGACGTCGCGCACGTCTCCAAGGACCAGGGACTCTTCAGCTCCGCGCACGGCGTTCGGCTCGGCAACGCGCCGAGGATCGGGCTGATCGACGAAGGCGAGCCGCGCCACACCAAACTGCGAAGCCTGATAAACAAGGGCTTCTCGCCGCGCATGGTCAAGAAGCTCGAGGTCGCGTTTCGCGGCATCGTGAAGGAATCGCTCGACGCGATCGCCGCCAAGGGCCACTGCGATTTCGTCGAGGACGTCGCGGTCCCGCTTCCGCTCGCGGTGATCGCCGAGATGATCGGCATCCGCCGCGCCGACCGGCAGCGCTTTCACGAATGGTCGGACGCGATGATCCGCGGCGACGGCGCCAAAGATCCCGCGATCATCGCGAAGGCGGGGCAGGCGTTCCTGGCGTACTCGGCCTACGTGACCGAGATCATCGAAGATCGCCGCCGCGAGCCGAAAGACGATCTCGTCAGCATCCTGGTCGGCGCCAACGACAGCGGGATCCTGGGAAGCTTCGATCCGGCGCTCGAAGGGCACGACGACGCCCAACTCGCGCTGGCCAACAACGAACTGATCATGTTGCTCGTGATCCTGCTCGTGGCGGGCAACGAGACCACGCGAAACGGCCTCTCGGGTGGCATGCAGCTGCTGGTCGAGAACCCGGGCGAGCGCCAGAAGCTGCTCGAACGGCCGGAGCTGCTGCCGTCCGCGGTCGAGGAGATGGTGCGTCTCGTCTCTCCGGTGCATTCGTTCGCGCGCACCGTCACGCGCGACACGACGCTCCGCGACAAGCAGCTCGCGGCCGGCCAGCGCGTGCTGATGCTCTATCCCTCGGCGAATCGCGACGAGGACGTCTACGAAGATCCGGACGCGTTCCGGATCGAACGCAATGCGCTGCATCTCGGCTTCGGCCTCGGCCCGCACTTCTGCCTCGGCGCAAACCTCGCGCGCATGGAGATGCGCGTGGCGTTCGAGGAAGTGCTGCGGCGTTTCCCGGACATGGAATACGCCGACGCGTCGGGCGCCGTCATCGTGCCCTCGGCGCTGGTACGCTCCTGCGTCCAGATGAACCTGCGCTTCACGCCGGAGCGCTGAGTGGCGCTGCGACTGCGAGTCAAAGGGATCCGTGGGTGGTCGATTGCGATCCCTTCTCGTTCGAGGTGATGGAAGACCCCGATCCGGTCCATGCGCGGCTGCGCGCCGAGGCGCCCGTCGATCACCTAGACAAATACGATGCCTGGACGCTCTCGCGTTTCGAAGACGTGTGGACGCAGTCCTCGTCCCCCGCGCTCCAGGCGGCGCAGGGCACGACGCCCGCGCAGGTGCTGCCCAACGGTACCGGCGACGTGATGGGCGCGTTCGCGCTGCGCGTCTCGGTGCACGGCGCGTGCACGGCCTTGCTGCGCGCCGATCCGAACGCGATCCCGAGGCGTTCCGCGAGGTGCTCCGCTACGACATGCCGACGCAGTTCCTGCGCCGCACCGTCGTTTCGGGGATCGAAGTCGGCGGCAAGAAATTCGCGCCGGGGCAGGGCGTGCTCTTCCTCTCCGCGTCGGGGAACCGCGACGATCGCGAGTTCGCGAATCCCAACACTTTCGACGTGCGCCTCATGCCGGACTGAAAAGTCGACTGGCCGCAGAGCGAACGCCTGCGCACCGAGTTCGTGCATGGCTTCGCGAAGCTGGTGGTGGAGTTCAAGCCGAGCTGAGCCCGGATTTTCTCGCCGCACGTGCGACTTCGCCTGTAGAATCGCCGAGCGCGGAGGGATCGATGCCGCGGTTCGAAGACTCGAAGCTCCGGCCGCGCCGCGGCGTCGTCGCGGCGCTCGCGTTCGCTCTTTCGATGCAGGCCTCCGCTGCCTCCGCGCAGGGCGCCGCCGTGCCCGTCGCGTTCTCGTTCAGCGCGCCGACTTACGCGGCCGCTCCTGCCGGGGATGCGCGACTCTTCATCGTCGAGCGCGCGGGGGTGATCCGCGTGCTCCAGGATGGCGCCGCCCTGGGCACGCCGTTCCTCGACATCAGCGACCGCGTGGCGATCCCGCCGTTCTCGGAAGCCGGCCTGCTCGGACTCGTCTTCGCCCCCGACTACACGCAGAGCGGTGTCTTCTTCCTCTACTACACCGGCGACGGCGATCCCTCGGCAGGTTTCACGCTCGAGAGTCGCGTTTCGCGCTTCACGGCGAGCGGGGACCCCGCCACGTCGAACGTCGCCGATCCGCAGGAGACGATCCTGTTCCGCGTCGAGCAGCCCGCCTTCAATCACAACGGGGGCACGCTCGCGATCCGCGACGGCTGGCTCTACCTCGGCCTCGGCGATGGTGGCGGCGCCGGCGACCCCGAGGAACGCGCGCAGAACGACGCGTCGCCTCTTGGCAAGATGCTGCGCTTCGATCTCTCGCAGCAGGCGCTGCCCTGGACGCCCGAGACCTGGGCGAAGGGCTTGCGCAACCCATTCCGCTTCAGCTTCGACCGCTCGACCGGGGACCTCTACATCGGCGACGTCGGCCAGTCGGCGATCGAGGAGATCGACGCCGAGCGCGCCGACACTCCGGGCGGTCGCAACTACGGCTGGGACGTGATGGAGGGCAGTCGCTGCTTCCCCGACGGCGGCCCCGATCCAGGCGAGCCCGAATGCAACGACGCCTCGCTGGTGCTGCCAATCCACGAGTACGCCCACGACGGCGGAACCTGCTCCGTCACAGGCGGTGCGGTCTACCGGGGCAGCGCCTCGCCGTCGTTGCGCGGTCTCTACTTCTTCTCGGACTTCTGCTCGGCGCGCATCTGGACGTTGCGCTGGAACCGCGCGACGGGGATCGCCGAAGATGTGAGCGACCGCACCGGCGAGTTCCCGACCGGCGCCGCAGCGATCTCGCAACCGGTGGCGATCACGGAAGACGGGGCAGGCGAGCTGGTCCTGGTGAGCCTGAGCGGCAGCGTGTACCGGCTGATACCCGAGCCCGGCACGACGTTGTTGGGCGGCGTGGCCCTCAGCGTGCTCGCCGGCTTCGCGCGCCGCGCACGCTGAGGCCGATCAGCAGCGCGAGCGCCGTTCTCTGCAGCAACGCGGCGCTCACCTCGGGCGCCAGCTCGACGGCGCCCGCGGTGCAGGCGCCCAGCGGGCGGACGGCGCCGCGCTGATCCTTCTCGGGACAGCTCGCGCCGACTGCGATCGCCGGAGAGTCGGCGGCGGGCCGCATCGTGAGCGTCGGGCCGCCGTTGTGCTGGAGCGCGCCGAGCTCCGCATCCGTCACGGTGATCGACGCGCTGCACAGTGCGTCCGGCACATCCGAGCCGCCGCCCGCCCGCGCGACGGGCCACTGCAAGTTGCCGCCGCCTTCGAGAAAGGTCGTGAGGCACGAGATCGGGTTCCAGGCGTTCCCGGCGACGCTGTCCGCGACGATCGTGTTGCGCAGCACCACCTGCGCACCGCCCGTGGTGGCGCCGGCGAAGGCGACGGCGCCCGGCGCCGCGTTGCGCGCGATCGTCGCATTGCGGATCTCGCCGGTGACGCCGCTCGAGATCGCGATCCCGCCCGCGAGACTCGCGAGCGCCGTGTTCTCCGCGAGCGTCACGTTCGTCATCTGGAGCGTCGTGCCGCCCGGACCGACGAAGACGCCTCCCGCCGAGCGCGCCTCGTTCCAGGCGATCGTCGTGTCGTTCATGTCGATCTGCACGCCCTGCAGGTACAACCCGCCCGCCATGCTGGGCGACTGATCCGGAATCGTGTTGCCGAGCACGCTGCTGCGGTCGATCGCCATCGCGCCGACGCCGTCGTTCGAGACGCGGAAGAGGCCACCGCCGTAGGCGTTGGCGCCGTTGTCCGTGAGCCGCACGCCGCACAGCGAGACGGTCTGGCCGACGCCGTCGATGTAGACGCCGCCGCCGTTGCCGCCGTTGCCCGGGTTGCCGCCGCTTCCCGTCGCCGCGTTCCCGGTGATCTCCGACTCGACGATCGTCAGGTCCGCGTGCAGGATGCCGATCGCGCCGCCGTTCGAGCCGCTGTTGCCGCTGAAGATGCTGCCGGCGATCGTGACGTGGCCGCTGCCGACGTCGTAGATCGCGCCGCCCGCGACGTCCTGGCCGGTCGCGGGCGCGTGGTTGTCGGTGAAGCGGCTCGCGACGACGTGCAGGCTTCCGCCGCGCAGCCAGATCGCGCCGCCGCTGCGGTCGGTGTCGTCGCCGGCCACGCCGGCGCTGTTGCCGCGCGTGAAGGTGAGGCGCTGCAGGGTGAGCGTGGGCGTGCCGAGTTCGAAGCTCGAAGGCACCGAGAGGATCCGCGTCGTCCCGCCGCCGTCGAGCGTGACGAGTCCGTTGCCGTCGAGCACGGTGTCGTGCATGACCGGCTTCGACGACGTGATCGGGATCGAGACCGGCGCCGCGCCACAGTCGAAGGTGATCACGCCGCCGGCGGCGAGTGCATCGGCGAGCGCCGCCTCGGTACAACTCGCGGACGTGCCGCTGCCGACGACGACGTCGGGATTGCGGGTGTCGACGAGCGCGATCGGCGCCGTGCATGCTAGCGCGCGGGCCGGAGTGACGTCGCAGGCTTCCACCGCTGCGATCGCGAGCAACAGGAATTGCGCGTTGCGCAGGTTGCGCCGCATCGCGCCGGTTCCTAGAGCTCGAGCGTGGATCCCGACAGCGCCGTCTCTCCGGAGATACCGTACGACGAAACCTTGTAGGCGCCGGGGGCTTCCGAGCGCAGGTACCAGAGGCCGAGCGTGGCCGTTTCGGGGCTCGCCGGCGAGCGTTTGAGGGCAGTCCGCAACTTCAAGGTGGTTCTGCCGTCCCCGCAGTCCTGGGCGTACTCGAGCCACTCGATGCCGCCCACGGACTGGGGCTGACCGAAGGCGATGCGGCAGACGCGCTCGTAAGCGCCTGACTGTTCCGAGAGGCGCCAGAGCCAGATGCCCTCGGCGCTGCCGTCGTCGAGCCCGGTGACCTGGAGCCACACGAGCTTGGATTCACAGCCCACCAGCGAAAACACGCAGAGCGCCAACGTGATCAAGCTCGAACGGAAGCTGCGGTTCATGGAACAGGCCCCCTTTCTCATTGGCAACCGGCAGGCGAATCCACTCAGGGATCGACGAATTCGGGCGCGCTGAGCATGGGGAGCGCCTGGTCTCTGATCACGATCCCCGCGAGCATGGGCTTCCCGACGACAGGTTCGAAGCGCAGTGTCAGCACGCCGTCGTCGACGTTGATGAAGAAGGAACGGTTGTAGGCGTGCGCGAAGCCAACGCTCTTGAAGACGTCCAGGTTCGAAAGCTCGAAGACGTCCTCCACCACCACATTGAAGACGCGCATGCCCGGTCGCGTGATGGCGGCGTCCAGCTCCGCGAAGAGAAGCCAGACGTTATATGGACCGGTGCCGGTGACGGGGAACTCGAACACCAGCGGCGGGCCGGCAGCCGTGGCGTAGCGCCAGGTCTGGTAGACCGGATCGATGGTAGTCAGGTCGATGGGAACATAATTGGCGGCGATCTGCTGGCCGCCACTCACGAAACTCGTGTCGGGCAACCAGACCTGCCCGCTGGAGGTCGTGAAGCCGGGGCCTCCGACATTGATCCGGTACTCGGCCGGCGCGTCCGGGTTGGCCTCCACGACACAACTCGCGGAGCAGCCGTCGCCGTCCAGGACGTTGCCGTCGTCGCAACCTTCGCCGAATTCGCGGATGCCGTTGCCGCAGACCGGGACTTCGATTTGGCAGCTGGCGCTGCAGCCGTCACCGGCCGTCCTGTTGCCGTCGTCGCAGGCTTCGCCGGTCTGGAGGATGCCGTTGCCGCAGGACGAGATCTCGATGGTGCAGGTGGCGCTACAGCCGTCACCGGCCGTCCTGTTGCCGTCGTCGCAGGCTTCGCCCGTCTGACGGATGCCGTTGCCGCAGACGGGGACCTCGATGGTGCAGATGGCGCTGCAGCCATCGCCGGACGTCCTGTTGCCGTCGTCGCAGGCCTCGCCGGTCTGGCGGATGCCGTTGCCGCAGACGACCGGCACTGGGTAGTACTTCGCGTTCGAGCGCGCACTTTCCGCGATGCCGTTATAGGCGGTCGCGGTCACAGCGGTCGCGACCACGTCGCTGATGGTGAGCGGGATCGAGTAGACGCCGGCAACGGCCGCCGGCATTCCGACGTACGCCGGCGCGCCGAAGGGCTGGTCCGGTGTGCGCGTGTAGAGACGGAAGCCGGTCACAGTGGACGGGTTGGGTTGGCTCCAACGGATCGTGACGACCCGCGCCTCCGCGACCTCTGCCAGACCGATCAGGAGAATGCACAGGGCGATGCAACGCGCCCCCACGCCATAGCTCACCATCATCGTCAACCCTCGGTCGTTTCGAGTTCGGCCAGTGGCGCCGTGCCACGTGCAATCACACACACGGGCAGAGGGTTCGGCGCCGGAACGGAACCGGCATTGGACACGTGCTTCGGGAGGGCAGTCTGTTGTCCGAGCGGGGCGCAATGTACCCGCACGAAAAAACTTTGCAGGCCAGAGATGAACGCGCTTCATCTGAGGCGCCCCAGCGGGGAGTCGCGAGGGGAACGGGGCACCGGCGCGCGTCGGGCCTCCCGCTCAGCGCGCCCAGGCGCTGAGGATCTGTTCACTCGTGACGAGCGTCGCGACCGCGCCGAGCGTGTTTGCGAACACCGCCTCGACGTGGCTGGGCGGGAACCCTGCGACTGCGTCGCGCGGGATCACCACCTGGTAGCCGGCGTTCACCGCGTCGAAGGCGAGGTTCTGGATCGCCACGTTCACCGAGACGCCGACGCACACCAGTGAGCGTATGAAGAGATTGCGCAGCACGAAGTCGAGCTCGGTGGCCTGGAACGGCGAGAGCCTGTGCAGGCGCGACAGCACGAGATCGGATTCCTGCACCGCGAGTTCGGGAACGATCTGCGTGGCGCGTGCAGCGTTCACCAGCGCGGCCATCTACGGCAGCGCCCGTTGCGTCTCCGCCGCCAACTCGGGGAGCTGCGACAGATCGCCCATCACGCCGCGCTGGCACTCCTGGGTGACGAGGGCGGTGTGCGAGAGATCGACCAGCGCACGCAGATCGAGGGCCATCAAACGGTCGCTCGCGCGGTGTGCTACTGCGGAATCGGCAGCGCGCCGGGCAGCGTGCCCTGCAGGAAACCGGCTTGCTCGCCGCGCTTTGCGAGGCGCCAGCCGTCCGGCGTGCGCCGCAGCTCATCGACGTAGTACGCGCCGACCGTGAACCAGTGCAGCGTGCCGTCGGGATTGCCGAATGCCATCGGGTTGTAGACGGCGGTGCGCGCGCTGGCGCGGTCGCCGGCGAGCGACACTTCCGAGTTGGTGATGTAGTGCACCGTGATCGGGAACGGAGCGAGTGCCTTCGCGAGCCAGGCGCGCACCTCGGGGTACTTGCCCGCGACGCCACCGGTCGCCGTGTAGTCGAGGTCCGCGTCGGGAACGAAGCAGGTGTCGAGCAGGTTCCAGTCCTTTTGATCGATCGCGCGCGTGTAGCGGACCAGCAGGTCGTTGATCTGGATGCGGTCGGAGATCTCGCGGAGCGACAACTCGGGGGCGGGCACGAAGCGACCTCCTCTCAGACCTTGGCGAGCACGGCGGAGCCGTGGCCGAAGAGTCCCTGGTTCACGGCGACGCCGACCTTGGCGTTCTTTACCTGCCGTTCGCCGGCCTGACCGCGGAGTTGCCAGGTCAATTCGCAGAGCTGCGAGATGGCCTGCGCCGGGATCGCTTCGCCGAAGCAGCCGAGTCCGCCGCTGGTGTTCACCGGCTGCCTGCCGCCGAGCGTGGTGACGCCGTCGCGCAGCAGCTTCTCGGCGTCGCCCGGCTTGCAGAGGCCGATGTTCTCGTACCAGTCGAGTTCGAGCGCGGTCGAGAGGTCGTAGACCTCCGCGAGCGAGACGTCCTCGGGGCCGATGCCCGCCTGTTCGTAGGCGCCGCGCGCGATCGAGTCGCGGAACGGCACGTCGGGCGCCGCGACGCCGACGGCCGAGTCAGTCGCGAAGTTCGGCATCTCGATCACCGTGTTCGGGTAGCGCGGCGTGACGGTGGAAACCGCAGCGATGCGCACCGGCTTCGTCGCGCGCTTGCGGGCGAAGTCCATGCTGGTGAGCACGACGGCCGCGCCGCCGTCGCTGGTGGCGCAGATGTCGAGCAGCCGCAGCGGGTCGGACACGATCGGCGATCCCATCACCTCCTCGATCGTGTAGAGCTTCTTGTAGCGCGCGTTCGGATTGCTGAAGCCGTGGCGGCTGTTCTTCACCTTCACCTGCGCGAAGTCGCGCGGCGTTGCGCCGTAGATCTCCATCCGGCGGCGCGCGTAGAGGCCGAAATAGATCGGGTTGGTGGCGCCGAGCAGGTGGAAGCGCTGCCAGTCCGGATCGGTCTTGCGCTCGCCACCGGTCGGCGCGAAGAAGCCCTTGGGCGTCGTGTCGGCGCCCACCACCAGCGCCACGTCGCAGAGTCCGGCGAGGATGCGCGCGCGGGCGAGGTCGATCGCCTGCGCCCCGGTCGCGCAGGCGCCGTAGGTGCTCGCCACCTGCGCGCCGCTCCAGCCGAGCGCCTGTGCGAAGGTGGCGGCCGCGACGTAACCCGGATAGCCGTTGCGCATGGTATCGCCGCCGGCGACGAATTGGACGTCGGTCCACGCGAGGCCCGCGTCCGCCAGCGCCGCGCGCGCGGCGTGCACGCCATACTCCACGAAGTTTCGGCCCCACTTGCCCCACGGATGCATGCCGGCGCCGAGCACCGCGACTTCCTTCGACGACATCTAGGCGGGCCTCCACTTCCAGACCAGGTACTCGTTCGCGTCGTCCTCGTAGAGCGTGTCGAGCACCAGCTCCATTTCCTGGCCGGCGTGGAGCTGGTCGCAGCCGACACCGCCGGCGACCTGCCCGAGCACCACCATCTTCTCCCGCTCGAGTTCCACCGCCGCGACGGCATACGGCACGAACGGATCGCCAGCCATGTACGGCTTCGGTGGTGCGTAGCGGTTGTCGGTGAACGACCAGAGTTTCCCGCGTGTGGAGAGCGGCACTTCCTCGAACTCGCTTCCCGCGCAACTGGGATTGCGGCAGAAGCTCGTCTCTTTCGGGAAGAAGTAGCTGCCGCACGCCTTGCAGCGCGTGCCGAGCAGTTGCGGCGCTTTGGCGTCGAGCGTGAACCAGCCGTCCACGGCGGGTATGCGGGCCTTGGGGGGCGGCATGCGTCAGGACCTCCGGAAAATGAAACGTGTTCTATCACATCGCGGTGCGGCCGTCCCCGGCGGCTGCGCCGGCGGGCGTTCCGCGGGCCGAGCGAGGTCGGCTGGCGAACGCGTCGCACAGAGCGGGCGTGATCGCGTCGTCGGCGCTCGTCTCCTCTGGAACTTCGGTTCCGCTCGAATGAGAAAATTCTTCCCAGTGCATGTGGTGTTGCGCCCCAGCGGCCGCGAGCGGAGTCAGGGCTTGGGCACACGAGTTGCATAATGAAGCCGCAGAGTGTTTCGCAGGAGGGTGTCATGACGAAGCTTCTGGGTCGGATTCTCGGCACGTCGTTCGCCGCGCTCGCGCTCGCGGCTTCGCCCGCGGCGGCCACGACGATCATCTACTCGCTCTCCATGACTGGGGCGCAGGAGGTGCCGACGGCCGGCGACCCTGACGGCACGGGCCTCGGCACCCTCACCATCAACGATACGAGCGGGCTGATCTCCTGGAGTCTCACCTACGCGAACATCGTCGCCCCTAGTGCGATGCACATCCATGGCCCGGCGGCGCCGGTCGGTGTGGCCGCCGGCGTCTTCGTCGGCCTCGGCGTAGCCACGAGCGGTGGCCCCGGCACTCTGATCAGCAGCATCACGACCTCGGCGGCCAACGCGTTGGCGATCAACACGACCCCGGCCAACTTCTATGTGAACATCCACAACGCGACATACCCTGGCGGAGCGATTCGGGGACAGCTCGGGACGGTCGTGCCCGAGCCCGGCACGCTCGCGCTGCTCGCGCTCGGGCTCTTCGGGCTCGTGGGCGCCGGTCGCCAGCGAAGCTGAGCCGAATCCCGGCTGAACGCTAGATCCGCCTCGCGCGGCCGCTCCAGTAGCGGTCGCGCAGCTGGCGTACGAGCAGCTTGCCGGTCGGATGGCGCGGCAGCTCGCGCTCGAAGTCGATCGAGCGCGGCACCTTGTAGCCCGCGAGCTGCGCGCGGCAGAACGCGAGGATCTCCGCTTCGAGGGCGGGCGTCGCCGCGCAGCCGGGCGCGAGCTGCACGGCGGCCTTCACCGTCTCGCCCCATTCGTCGTCGGGGATGCCGAAGACGCCGACGTCGGCGACGGCGGGATGCTCTGCGAGCACCTGTTCGATCTCGGCCGGATAGATGTTCACGCCGCCCGAGATGATCATGTTCGACGCGCGATCGCAGAGGTAGACGAAGCCGTCGGCGTCGACCCAACCGACGTCGCCGAGCGTCAGCACGCCGGGTTCGAGATAGGCGCGCGCGGTCTTCTCGGCGTCGCGGTGGTAGACGAACGGCTCGGGCACGTCGCGGTGTCGAGTGTAGAGCGCGCCCGTCTCGCCGGGCGGCAGCCGGCGGCCGTCGTCGCCCACCGCAAACGCTTCCCAGTGTGGAAGCACGCGACCCACCGTGCCGGGATGCGCCAGCCACTCCTGCGAATCGACCAGCGTGACGACGCCGCTCTCGGTGCCGCCCCAGTATTCGACCAGCACGGGGCCCCACCAGTCGATCATGCGCTGCTTCACGACCGGCGCGATCGGCGCGGCGCCGTGCAGCACGAGGTGTAGCGACGGCGCGCGGAACGCGGCGCGCTCGGCATCCGGGAGCCTGAGGAGCCGCACGAACATCGTCGGCACGAGGTGCGTGTGGTGGACTTCGCGCTCGCGAAGGAGTCGCAGCGCGTGCGACTCGTCCCAGCGCGGCATCACGATCATCGGCGCGCCGTTCAGCATGTCGTAGATCGCGAAGAGCAGCGGCGCGGCGTGATAGAGCGGACCGGTTACGAGATGCGGCCCGCTGCCGTCGAGGCCGATCATCGCGCCGGCGCGGCGCTGCGCCTCGATCGCCGCGCCGAGCGTCGCGGGGCGCGCGCGGCGCACGCCCTTGGGCTTTCCGCTGGTACCGCCCGTGTACATCATCGTGCCGCCGGCCGGCCCGGCGGGATCGAGCGGCGCATCGGACGCCGCTGCGAGCTCGCGCTCGAGTTCGTCGCCCGCGACGACCACCTGCGTGGCACCCGCCGCGCGTGCCGCCCCCGCGTGCTCCGCATCGGCGATCACCACGCGCGCACCCGAGTCCGCGAGCACGTGCGCGATCTCCTCCGGACGCAGATGGCGGTTCACCGGTGTGATCCAGAGCCCCGCCGCGAAGGCGCCGATCACCACCTCGACCGCTTCGACGCGATTGCCCATCAACACCGCGACGTGCGACGCGGGCGCCAGATCGAGGTCGTCGCGCAGCCAGTGCGCGATCCGGCGCACGCGATCGTCGAGCTCGGCCCAGCTGCGGCGGCGCGTGCCGTCGTCGAGCGCGAACTCGTGGGGCGCCTTCGCGGCGCGCGGCAGGATCACGGCGCTAGACCCGCCGCCCGAAACGCCCGCACGCCCGATCGCAATAACCTGACACGCAAATAACCTGACGCCCGGCACCGCATCCCGCAACGCGGTAAACAATCGCGACCATGAGCGACCTCGCCGCCGCCTCTCGCGACGCGTTCCACGAACTGCTCGATCTGCTGCGCGAAGTCGGCGATACCCATTTCACGCCGCAGCGCGGCGTCATCGAGGAAGTGACCGGCGCCGAGGCGTATCGCTTCGTGCTGCACCTGCTCGCGGCCGGCACCGAGCATCACCTCGAAGGCGATCCCGAGCGGCCGTGCTTCACGCGCATCGTGTCGCCGCAGCGCAAAATCCTGGGCGACAACCCCGACGCGATCTACTACTGGACGCGCATCAGTGGCGCGCGCTCGTACCGGATCCGCGGCGCGATCGCGGGCGCCGCGTACACCTCCTTCACCGTGCACGGCCGCGATCCCGCCGGCGGCAGCATGGAACGCGTGATCGCGGACGTGAACGACCGCGACCTCGCGATCGACGCCGACGGCCGCTACGAGATCCTGCTCTCGCCCGAGCGTCAGGCCGGGAACTGGCTGCGGCTGGAGCCCGACGCGACCTCGGTGATCACGCGCCACTACTTCGAGCGCGCGCACAGCGTGCAGGCCGATCCCGACGTCGTCGTCCCGCTGCGCATCGATCCGCTCGAAGATCCCGGCCCGCCCGCGCCGTTCAGCGACGCGACGATGGCCGCGCGGCTGCGCGCCGTCGCCGCGCACCTGCGCGCCAACACGCT
Source organism: Deltaproteobacteria bacterium (assembly GCA_018262315.1). Taxonomy (GTDB): domain Bacteria; phylum Myxococcota_A; class UBA9160; order UBA9160; family PR03; genus PR03. The sequence continues at coordinate 14,006 of JAGSPS010000024.1, forward strand.
CGGGATGCCGGCGCCCGGCGAGGCGCCGGCGTACGCGTTCGTGTCGCGCGTGCCGAACGTGCTGCCGAAGCCGGCGAGCTTCGGCGTCTCGGGCGTCGCGACGCTCGGCGCCGTCGATCTCTTCTACGCGATGTGTCCGTACCTGCTCGGTCCCGACGACGCGCTCGTGATGGAAGGCCGGCTGCCCGCGTGTCGCTTCGCGAACGTGATGCTCTGGAACATGCACATGCAGACGCTGGAGTACCGCCATCGCCAGACGTCGTTGAATCGCGCGCAGATGCAGACGTCCGCCGACGGCAAGTTCCGGGTGGTGGTCGCGCACCGCGATCCCGGCCTTCCGAACTGGCTCGACACGGAAGGCCACAGGCTCGGCACCGTGTTCTGGCGCTTCGTGCTGCCGGAAACGCTTCCCGAGCCGATCGCCTGCAAAGTCGTGACGCTGGCCGAGCTGTGAATTGGGGACGTTCTTGAAGTCAACAGAGTCAACAGGCAGGAACGTCCCCAAATCAACGGAGCCGCGGGCGGCGCGACCGCGGTCGCTGCGGCTGCTCAACGGCGCGGGGGCCGCGCTGCGCCGGATCGGCGTTCCGCTGGTGCGCCTCGACGCTGACGCGCTGCTCCAGACCGCGCGCAAGAACGCGGGCCTCACCGACTTCGGCCACGACGCCTTTCGGGCGCCGCTCGCGCGGCTGCTCGCGTCGCTCGAACGCGATGCGCAGCTCACGCTGCTCGGCCGCGTGATCGCGCGCCGCGATCTCGTGCGACTGCTCGAGAACCGGCTGCGCCAGGTCGAGCTGCGCAAGCAGCACCGCGAGATCGACGGGGAGCGCATCGAGCGACCGCTTTTCATCGTCGGCCTGCCGCGATCCGGCACCTCGATCCTGCACGAACTGATGGCGCAGGATCCCAGCAATCGCGTGCCGATGACCTGGGAAGTGCTGCACCCGTTCCCGCCGCCGGAAGCCGCGACCTTCGACAGCGACCCGCGCATCGCGCAGGTAGACGCACACTTCTCCGGTATCGACCGCCTGTTGCCCGACTTCAAGACGATGCACCCGATGGGCGCGCGACTGCCGCAGGAATGCGTCGCGATCACACAGCACGAGTTCGCGAGCATGGTCTGGCACACGACCAATCGCGTGCCGAGCTACCAGAACTGGCTCGACGGCGCCGACCTGCGCTGGGTCTACGAGAGTCACAAGCGCTGGCTCCAGGTGCTCCAGTGGAAAGCGCCCGCTGAGCGCTGGGTCCTCAAGTCGCCCGGCCATCTGTGGGCGCTCGAAGCGCTGCTCGCTGTCTACCCCGACGCGCGCATCGTGCAGACCCACCGCGACCCGCTGAAGGTCGTCGCGTCGCTGGTGAGCCTCGTCTGCACGCTGCGCACTCTCGCGAGCGACGCGATCGACCCGCACGAGATCGGTCGCGACTGGACCCAGCGCCTCGCCGCCGGCCTCGATCACGCGACGCGCGTGCGCGACGCAGCGAAGCTACCCGATTCGCAGATCTTCGACGTCCCGTTCCGCGCATTCATGGCCGACGAAATCGCGATGGTGCGCAAGATCTACGAGCACTTCGGGATGGAGTACACGGCGGAAGCGGAGCGCCGCATGCGGAACTTCCTCGCCCAGAACGCCGCCGACAAGCATGGCCGGCACAGCTACGACCTGTCGCTCGGCGGCCTCGACGAGCCGACGGAGCGCAAGCGCTACGCGGCCTACCAGGAGCGCTTCGCGATCCCGTCGGAGAGAATGGTGTAGAAGTCATCGATCCCCCCGTGAAGCTCGAACCCGCACTCGAACGCGGCCTCGAGCGCAGCTTCGACCGCGTAGTGCGACCGCCGGGTTCTCGCGGATGGTGATGGCAACCGAGGAGGCGACCATGGCGATGACACCCGAAGCGTTCTATGCGTCGGCGGCGCTGGAGCGGCACGCGGTCGACGACGCCACCATCGCGCTGCGCCGCTTCGGCAACGGCCCGGCGCTGGTGCTGATCCACGGCTTCCCGGTGCACGGCTACACCTGGCGCGCGCTGCTGCCGACGCTCGCAGCGCGTCACACCTGCTTCGTCCTCGATCTACCCGGTCTCGGCGACAGCGATTGGAACGACGCGACCGATTTCAGCTTCACCGGCCAGGCGAGCCGGGTCGCCGCGCTGCTGCCCCGGCTCGGCATCGAGCGCTGCGCGCTGCTCGCGCACGACACCGGCGCCACCATCGCGCGTCTGGTCGCGCTCGCGGAGCCCGCGCGCGTCGCGAAGCTGGCGATTCTCAACTCGGAGATCCCCGGCCATCGCCCGCCCTGGATTCCGCTCTACCAGAAGCTGACGCGAGTGCCCGGTGCGGGCGCAGGCTTCCGCGTGCTGCTCCAGCAGGATCGCTTCGTCCGCTCGGGCATGGGATTCGGCGCGTTCTACTCGGACCGCCGCCTCTTCGACGACCCGGCGCGCCTCGCTCCGTATCTCGACCCGGTGTTGTCCTCGTCGCAGCGCATGACGGGCATGCTCCGCTATCTGCGCGGCCCGGAGTGGGAGGCGGTCGACGCGCTGCGCACCCGTCACGCGCAGATTCACTGTCCCGTCCTGCTGCTTTGGGGCGAGGACGACGTCACGTTCCCCGTCGCGCTCGCCGAACCCATGGCGGCTCAGTTCGGTGGACCGACCAAGTTCGTGCGCATTCCGCACGCGTCGCTGATGCCGCACGAGGAACGACCCGACGTCGTGCTCGCTTCGCTGCTGCCGTTCCTGGCGGATTCGTGAACAGCCGCCTGCCGGTGCCGGGCGTCAAGTTATTTGTTTGTCAAGTTGTTGGGGGCCACGTGCCCAATAACTTGACGCCCGGCACCGGCA
>JAGSPS010000190.1 GCA_018262315.1 Deltaproteobacteria bacterium
CGGTGCCGTCGAATACGTAGTCCGTCGAGACATGCACCAGCAGCGCGCCGAGTTCCTGGCAGAGCGCCGCGAGCAGGCCCGGCCCCGTCGCATTGGCGGTTTCGGCAGCCGCGGGTTCCGCTTCGCAGTGGTCCACGTGGGTCATCGCGGCGGCGTTCGCGACGACGTCGGGCCGCCCACCGGGCAATCCGGTGAGCGCGCGACGCACAGCCGCGTCGTCGGCGATGTCGAGCGCGCGATGATCGAAGGCCGCGGCGAGCGCGTTCGCCGGATCGTCGCGCAGGCTCGCGGCGAGCGAGAGGCCGAGCTGGCCGCCGGCCCCCGTGACGACCCAACGCCGTTTCGCCGCGTTTCCCATCGCTCAGCGCGGCCCTTCGGCCAGCACCCAGGTGGGAAGCTTCTCGCGCGCGAGCTTGGCGGCCACTTCGTCGGCCTGCTCGCGCGTCGCGACCGGTCCGACGCGTACCCGCCAGCGCTTCGCGCCGGGCTCGGCCGAGGGGGCGACATACACCGGGAAGCCGCGCGCCCGCAGCTTCACCGCGAGCTGCTCGGCGCTCGCCGCGTCGGCGAGCGCGCCCACCTGCACCGCGTAGCCGCGCTTCGACTGGCTGGCGGCGGGAACGAGCGGCTCGGCGTCGGCCGCGTCGGCTTCCTGCGGCTCGGAGGTATTGCTGGGCGACGCCGGTTTGGGAGCCGGCGCGCTCGGCGGAGCCGCCGCGACCTGGGGCGGCGGCGACACCGGCGGCTCGGCATCGATCGCTGCTTTGCGCGCGGATTTCCGGCTCGCCTCGTCCGCCGCCTCGAACTCGCGCGGAGCGGCTCCGACGTCCGGCGCTCCCGCGCGCTCGGCTTCCGCTGCGGCTTGCGCAGCGGCCGTCGCCGCTTCGGCGGCCCGTTGCTTCTCGCGCTCGCTCGCGGCGAACTCGTTCGCGCTTCGCGTGGCGTCGAGCGGCGCGGGGCTGGTCTTGCCCGTCACGTAGTCGAGCAGCAGTCCCGGTTCCTCGAGCACGAGTCCCGCGACGATGCCGAGCCCGAAGCCGAGCACCGCCAGCAGCGCGGTGCCGATCAGCACCGACACGAGACCGCGTCCCTCGCGCCGCCGGCCGCGACGCGTATTCCCACCCCGTTCTTCGTTCGTCACATGCGCTCCGGTGCAGAGAGGCCGAGCAGCCCGAGACCCTGCGCGAGGACGCCGCGCACGCCGAGCGCGAGACCGAGACGCGCGCGGGTCAGGGCAGCGTCGTCGGAGAGCACGCGGTGATGCACGCCGTCCTGGACATAGGGATTCCACAGGCCCGCGACCTCGCGCAGGTAGTAGGCGACGTGGTGGGGTTCCCGCGCGGCGGCCGCCGCCTCCACCACTTCCGGGAACTCGAGCAGTTTCTTGATCAACGCAATCTCCGCGGGGAGTACCAGGGCGGAGGCATCGAACGCATCCGTCGCCGGCATCGCGACGCCTTGCTCGACTGCCTTGCGCTCGATGCCGTGGGTACGGGCGTGGGCGTATTGCACGTAGAAGGCGGGGTTCTTCTTCCAGTCCCGGTCCTTGGCGAGATCGACGTCGAAGTCGAGTTGACCGTCGGCCTTGCGCTGCACCATGAAGAAGCGGAACACGTCGGCGCCCACTTCCTCGAGCAGTTCGTCGACGGTCACGTAGGTGGCGCGCCGCGTCGACTGCTTCACCTGCTGGCCGCCGCGGGTGAGCGTCACGAACTGGTGCATCACCAGCTCGATGCGCGCCGCGTCGCAGCCGAGCGCGCCGATCGCCGCGCGCACGAACGGGAACTGCTCGATGTGGTCGGCGCCCTGCACGTCGATCACGCGTTCGAATCCGCGGCGGAGCTTCTCGCGGTGATAGGCGATGTCCGGGAGCAGATAGGTCGGCTCGCCGCTCGACTTCACCAGCACGCGGTCGCGCTCGAGACCGAGGCTCGTGGCGCGCAGCCACACGGCGCCGTCGGCGTCGTAGACGAGGTCCTTGGCGCGCAGATCGGCGAGCACGCGGTCGATCGAACCGTCCTCGTAGAACGTCTTCTCGTTGGTATACACGTCGAAGCGAATACCGAGCGCGACGAGCGTGGCTTCGATCTCGCGGAAGATGCGCTGCTGGGCCACTTCGCGAAAGCGCCCGGCGGCGGGCTCGTCCGCGAGACCGTCGCCGTGCTGCTCGCGCAGATCCGCGGCCATCTCGCTGATGTACTCGCCCTGATAACCGTCGCGCGGGAAGACCACCGGGAGCCCGCCGAGCGATTCGGGCCAGGGCAGCTCGGCGTCGGCCAGCGCATCGGCCGGAGGCGCCGCGGCGCGGCCGAGCTGTTCGAGATAGCGCGCCTTCACCGACTCGCCGAGCACGCGCATCTGGCGGCCGCCGTCGTTGAAGTAGTACTCGCGCGTGACGTCGTGGCCGACCACCTGCAACAGGCGCGCGATGCAGTCGCCGATCACCGCCTGGCGTCCGTGACCGAGCGTGAGAGGTCCGGTCGGGTTCGCGGACACGAACTCGACCTGCACGCGCGCACCCCCGCCGCTGCGGCTCGTCGCAACCCGGTCGCCCGCGCGCACCAGATCGGCGAGCCCGCGCTGCCAGCACTCGTTCGAGAGCCAGACGTTCAGGAATCCGGGACCCGCCACCGTCGTGCGCGCGACGAGCCCCCCCGCGTCGCCGAGCCGCGCGGCGAGCTGCTCGGCGATCTCGCGCGGCGGGCGGCGCAGCGTCTTGGTGAGGACCAGAGCGGCGTTGCAGGCGAAATCGCCGTGGTCGGCCTGACGCGGCGGCTCGACCTGTAGCGGCGGCGCCTCAACCGCAAAGCCCGCCTCGGCGAGAAGCTCGCGAACGCAGCCGTCGAGGGCCTCGCGCAGGCGCTCTTTCATCACGTTTGAACATCCCCCTGGCGCTTCGGCGCGTCAAGGAACCGCTCGCTCCGGCGGAGTGCCGGCTCCGGGTACGCGAACCAGCGTCTCGCCGGGCCGCACCCAGCCCAACTCTTCTCGCACCGCGCGTTCCTGCGCGAAGGGATCCGTGCGCAGCGCGGCGACTTCATCGCGCAGCACCGTATTCTGTCGTTCGAGCGCGCGGATCCGCTCTTCCGCCTGCGCGACTTCGTCACGCAACCGAAGCCACGTGGGGAAGCCGCCCTCGGGTACGAGCCACGCGTAGCCGACGGCGGCGCAAACCAGAGCAAGCGCGAGTAGAACCGGACGCACCTCTCCCCCCCGGGAGGCTCCGGACCCTAGCAGGCCGAGCCGACTCCCGCCGCCTTCGCGCTCACTTGGGAGCCGCGCCCGCTCCTGCTCCCTCGAGCACGCGGCGAATGCGGTCGACGTACAGATCCGCGTCCCAATCGCGCGGCCCGATGTAGCGCGACAGGATCGTGCCATCGCGGCCGATCAGGTACGACTCGGGGTAGCGATAGCTCTGGTACGCCTCGGCCACGCCCTTGTCGGGATCGCGCGCGATCGGGAACGTGAGGCCGAGACGGTCGCGGAACTTCACGACGTCGTCGCGCGACGCGTCCACCGAGACCGCAACGAGTTCGAAGTCGGGGCCGGCGAGCGCGGTGTGGAGCCGCTGCATCGCGGGCATCTCGTTCTCGCACGGCTTGCACCACGTCGCCCAGAAGTTCAGCAGGACGATGCGTCCGCGCAACGACGCCAGCTCGACGGTTCCCCCGTCGAGGAGCGGCAACGCGAAGACGGGCGCGGGCTCGCCCGCGCGAATCGGATCCGGCGACGGCTCCGACACCAGCAATGCGGCGAGCACGACCGCCGCTACCGCGGCCGCCAGACCCAGCGCGAGACGCCGCGACATCGCCGTGGCCTACGCGCTGGGGGCCTTCTTACGGCCCTTGGTAGTCGTCTTGGGTCCAACCCCTGCGCCCTTCGTGGTCGTCGCGGCCCTCGCCGGCTTCGCCGGTCTGGCAGCCCTCGCCGGTTTCTCGGCTCGTGCCTTCTTCGCCGCTGCCTTCGCCGGCTTCTCGTCGCTCGCGGTCGCCTTCACCGACATCTCGCGATCGACGAGTTCCACCATCGAAACCGGGGCGGCGTCGCCGACGCGCGTGCGAAGCTTGAGAACGCGCGTGTATCCGCCCGGGCGTTCGCGATAGCGCTCGGCCAGCGTGCTGAAGAGCTTGCTGGTCACGTCGCGGCTCTGCACCACGCGCAGCGCCTGGCGCCGCGCGTGCAGATCGCCGCGCTTGCCGAGCGTGATCATGCGATCGGCGATGCGGCGCAGCTCCTTCGCCTTGGCGTCGGTCGTCTCGATGCGTTCGTGGTCGAGTAGCGACGTCACCAGATTGCGCAGCAGCGCGGTCCGGTGTGCGCTCGTGCGACCGAGCTTTCGTCCTGCATTGCGATGTCGCATGGCTCAGGCCTCGCGCTGCTCGCGCAGCTTCTCCAGATCCTTGCGCGCCGGAAATCCGTCGAGTGCCATGCCGAGCGTCAGCCCCATCGACTTGAGCGTGTCCTTGATCTCGTTGAGCGACTTGCGGCCGAAGTTCTTGGTCTTCAGCATCTCTCCCTCGGTCTTCTGCACCAGCTCGCCGATGTAGCGGATGTTGGCGTTCTGGAGGCAGTTGGCCGAGCGCACCGACAGCTCGAGTTCGTCGACCGAGCGGAACAGGTTCTGGTTCATCGGCTCGGGCTCGTCGATGCTGGGCGCCGAGGCTTCCGTCGGTTCCTCGAAGTTGATGAAGATGCTGAGCTGGTCCTTCAGGATCTTGGCCGCGAAGGCGACCGAGTCTGCCGGGGAGACGGCGCCGTCGGTCCAGACCTCGATGTTGAGGCGGTCGAAATCGGTCTCGCGGCCCACGCGGGCCGGTGTCACCGTGTAGTTCACCTTCGTGACCGGCGAGAAGATCGAATCGATCGGGATCGTTCCGATCGCCATCTCCTCGGACTTGTTCTTCTCCGCGGGGCGGTAGCCCTTGCCGGTGCCGACGGTGACTTCGATCTCGACGTCGGCCTCGCCGTTCGTCGTCATGATCCGATGATCCGGATTCAAGACGTCGATCGAGGAGTCCTCGGAGGAGAGGTCACCGGCGCTGACCACGCCCGCGCCGGTCTTGCGGACGCGGAGCGTGCGCGGCCCGGGCGCGTGCATCCGGAGCCGGACTTCCTTGAGGTTGAGGATGACGTCGGCGACGTCCTCCATGACCCCCGGGATGGTCGAAAACTCGTGCAGCACGCCGTTGATGCGCAGCGACGTGATCGCCGCTCCGCTGAGCGACGACAGCAGCACGCGCCGCAGCGCATTCCCGAGCGTCACACCGAAGCCGCGTTCGAGCGGCTCGCACCAGAAGCGTCCATAACGCGGTGTCGCCGAGTCGGCCTCGGTCTCCAGGCGGCGCGGACGGATCAGCTGGCGCCAGTTCTGCGCAATGAGCTCTTGTTGCATGGGAAATCCCCCCTGATTCCTTGGTCGTCGAATCGCGTCCAGCCGCTCCGACTGTTCTCGGCTGCGCCTCGCCGCGCGGAGACCGGCTCGTGCCGAGCGCTCGTCAGCGCGAGTAGAGTTCGACGATCAGCTGCTCCTGAACCGGCATCGTGACGTCTTCGCGCGTCGGCGCTGCCTTGATCACGCCCGTGAACGCTTCCTTCTCGAGTTCGAGCCAGCCCGGCACGCTGCGGCGCTCGAGCGCCTCGAGGGCTTCGGTGATTCGCGCGATCTGCCGCGAAGACTCGCACAGCGTCACGCGCATGCCGGTCTTCACCCGGAACGACGGGATGTCCACCTTGCGACCGTTGACCTCGAAGTGCCCGTGTCGCACGAGCTGGCGGGCCTCCGAGCGCGAGGTCGCGAAACCGAGCCGGAACACCACGTTGTCGAGGCGCTGCTCGAGCAATACGAGCAGATTCTCGCCGGCGCGGCCGCGCATCCGGCTCGCCGCGTCCATCGTCCCGCGGAACTGCTTCTCCGCGAGTCCGTACATGCGCTTGACCTTCTGCTTCTCGCGCAGCTGCAACCCGTAGTCCGAGGTGCGCGTACGGCCCTGGCCGTGCTGGCCGGGGGGATAGGCGCGGCGCTCGACGCCGCACTTCTCGGTGAAGCAGCGGTCGCCCTTCAAGAAGAGCTTGGTGCCCTCGCGCCGGCACAGGCGGCAGGCGGCTCCGGTGTAGCGGGCCATCTCGACTTCCTCCTAGACCCGGCGTCGCTTCGGCGGGCGGCATCCGTTGTGCGGCACCGGCGTCACGTCGCGGATCATGTTCACGCGCAGCCCGGCCGCGGAGAGCGCGCGAAGCGCCGACTCGCGGCCCGCGCCCGGTCCCTTCACGAAGACCGTCAAGCTGCGTACGCCATGTTCCATCGCCTTCTTCGCACAATCCTCGGCGGCCACCTGCGCCGCGAACGGCGTGGACTTGCGCGAGCCCTTGAAGCTCTGCTGGCCGCAACTCGACCACGACAGCGCGTTGCCCGAGCCGTCTGCGATCGTGATGATCGTGTTGTTGAACGTCGCCTGGATG
>JAGSPS010000191.1 GCA_018262315.1 Deltaproteobacteria bacterium
TTGCAGCTTGTGTGCCAGCGCGTGAGCCGGCCCGCCGTCGCGCCATGGGCGAGAAAAAAGTCCCACTTACGCAGGCGCGCCGTGACGGGTTTCACGGCCCGGCTGGGCAGCTCGGGACCGATGCCGCGCAAGGGCCGGCAGGAAGTGACGCGGCGTGTCAGGTCGCGCCGGGACGCGAGTCCGACTCGAGCGCGTCGAGCGCGGTCGCGATCTCGCCGAGGACGCCCGACCAGTCCCGCAGGCGGCCTTGGCGGAAGATGCGCGCGGCGGGATACCAGGGCATCCGTGCGCCCTCGCGCAGGTAGCGCCACTCGGGGACGGCCGGCACCAGGATCCACACCGGCCTGCCGAGCGCCCCCGTCAGATGGATAAGCGAGGTCTGGACAGAGACGACGATGTCGAGCGCCGAGACGAGCGCCGCAGTTTCGTCGTACTCGGCGATGGCCTCCGGCCAGTGCGCGACGTTGCCGATTCCGGCGGCGCGGGCGGCGGCAAGGTCTTCATCGACCTTGCCGTACTGGAGGCTCACGAATTGTCGCCCGCGCCGGGCGAAGGCACCGGCAAGGTCAGTGAGCGGCAGGCTTCGCGCGCTCGTGCGGGTGAGCTGTGTCCCGCCGCGCCACGACAAGCCGATCTTGAGGCCCGGACCGAGCGCATCGAGACGAGTGCGCCAGCGGGCGGCCTTCCCGGGGTCGGCCTTGAGGTATCCGGCATGCGACGGGAAATCGGCCCACTCGTTCCGCAGGAACGAGGGCAAGGTGCCCGCGGCGACCTGGTAGTCGACCGGCGGAAGATCCTTCAGCGATGGAATGGCTCCGTCGTCCTCGGGTCTCTCCACGACCGTGGCGCTCGGGAACGAGCGGCGGAACAGCGCGACGAGCCGGCGGTCGCACTCGATGACGCAGTGCCGCGCCCGCGCGATCATCTCCGGCAGGCAGGAGGCGAACATGATCTCGTCGCCGAGACCCTGCTCCGCATACACGAGCAGCGTCTTCTCCGCCAGCGGCTCGCCTTTCCACTCCTGGAACGGCCAGGGCCTGCGCAGGATCGCGAGGCTCGCAAACCGGTATGCATAGTCGCGCCAGCCCTCGCGAAACCGCGCTGATGCGAGCAGATGATGCGCGCGGTTCCAGCGCGCCTCGAAGCTCGAGGGCTCGCGCTCGAGGACTCGCGTGTACATCTCGCCCGCGTCGTCGAAGCGGCCGACATGCAGATAAACGTTGCCGAGATTGAGGCGCGGGCCGACTGCAGACGCGGGCGTGCGCGCGACGACGGACTCGGCATGCGGGAGCGCCTCCTCCCAGCGGTCGAGCGCGAACAGCGCGCGCCGCATGACGTCCGCGGCTTCGACGCTGTCGGGAAGTGCTGCGATCGCGCGCTCGGCATGCTCGAGCATCTCCGCCTTGCGGCCTTCGCGCTCGCACACATAGGCGAGCTCGAGAGCGGGCGCGGGCGATCCGGGCACAACCTCCGCCGCCCGCTCGAGCGCGCGCCGCGCTGCGTCGAGATCGCCCTGCGCGGCCGCGACGCGGCCGAGCTCGAGGAGCGCATCAGGATCGTCCGGTGCATAGTGCGTGGCGAGCTCGAGATGGTCGCGCGCGCTTTCGACGTCGTGTTCGAGCCGCGCCAGCCGCGCCAGCGCCACATGCGCCGCCACCATCTCCGGGTCGAGATCGGTAGCGCGCTCGAGCGCCGCACGCGCGTCTCCGACACGGCCGAGGGCTGCGAGGCTCTTGCCGCGCGAATGGTGCAGGGCCGCTGCATCGGGACGCTCCGCGAGCGCCGCCTCGGCGCGCGCGACCGCTCCGGCGTGATCCCCTGCGCTCGCGAGGGTCTCGATTGCCGCGAGCGTGGCGTCGTCCGAGACGGGCCTGGCCGCGGGCTTCGGCTCGGGGGCCGGTGGCGGCTTGCGCTTGAACCAGTCGAACATGGCGCCCTTTAGCGTCGCGCCGCGAGCGCTGCGACATGATCCTGGACCACCGCGATCACATCCGACCACTCGCCATGCGTTCTCTGCCTCGCCAGCCGCGCGGATGCGTACCAAGGCAGCCGGTCGCCCTCGCGAAGGTACCGCCAGCCCGAGGCCTTCGGGACCATCACGATCACTGGCCTTCCGAGCGCGCCGGTCAGGTGAACGAGCGAGCCGCACACCGTCGCGACGCCGTCGAGCGCGCATACCAGCGCCGCCATCTCCTCGAGGTCCGTGAGCGTCTCGCGCCAGACGTGCATCGTGACACCGGTGCGCGCGGCGATGTCGGCGAGCTCCGCGTCGCTCGCGTCGTGCTGCAGGCAGACGAAGTGCGCGCCGGGCGTCGCGAGAAGCGGCTTCAGGTCGTCCGCCGCGAGCGTGCGGAACTCCCGGCCGGTGCGTACGAGGCCGCCGCGCCAGCCAAGGCCGATCTTCACACCCGGGCCGATCGCCGCGAGCCGTTCGCGCCACTGGGCCACGCGCGCCTCGTCGGGAGCGAGATAGCGGTCGCGTTCCGGAAACGCATTCCACCCGCGCCGGAACACCCTGGGCAGCGAGCCCATGGCAACGTAGCCATCGATCTTCGGCAGGCCTTCCGGCTTGGCGTCGCCCGCGTCGGCGACGAAGGCGTCGGGGAATGAGCGCGAGAACAGCGTCAGCAGGCGCTTCTCGATGGGGATCACCACGCGTGCCCCGTGCGCCTCGAGGTCGGGGATGCATGAGGCGAACATGATGATGTCGCCGAGTCCCTGCTCGGGGTAGACGAGGATCGTCCGCCCGGCCGGGTCCTCGCCGTCCCACACGGCGAACGGATACTTCCTTGCGGGCGACAGCCGGCCCCTCAGCCGGTATTCGTAGTCGTCCCAGCCGTGCTCGAAGTCCCCGAGCCATAGCTCCAGCTCTCCGAGTCCGCCGTGCGCCTCCGCGTGCTCGGGCACGATCTCGATGGCGCGTCGGAACCACGTCTTCGCGTCTTCCGGCCGATCCATGCGGTGATACACGGCGGCGATCGCGGTCGCCGTGTCGGCGCTTCCCGGATCGAGCTCGAGCGCGCGCTGCAGCGACGTCAGGCCCTCCTCGAAGCGCCCCATGTCCTGCAGGAGAACACCAAGGTTGTGGTGGATCGATGCGGCGTCTGGCCGCAGCCGCGCTGCTTCGACCAGTTCGGCGACCGCCGCGTCGAGCTTCTCGTCCTCGCGCAGCGCGAGGCCGTAATTCGACCGCGCCAGGGCGAAATCGGGCTTCGCTTCGACTGCGCGCTGGAAAGCGGCGAGCGCCGCACGGTGGTTGCCGCGGAGCTGCTCGAGCATGCCGAGGTTGTTCAATGCGTGCGGATGCCGCGGCGCGAGCGCGAGCGCCTGCCTGAGGCTTTCCTCGGCCCTCATGGCGTTGCCCAACTGAAGATGCACAAGGCCGAGGTGCGTCCAGGTGTCGGCGTTTCGCGGATCGAACCGCCCGGCGAGCGCGAACTCGGCGTGCGCGCCTTCGACATCGCCGGACCCGAAGAGCGCCAGACCGAGCCCGGCGTGCGCGCGCGCTTCGTTGGGATGCTGCGCGATGGCACGCCGGAACTGCTCGATCGCTGCGGGATGCTCGGCAGCGTTGTAATGCACCTCGCCGAGGAGGCAGCGGGCCTCATAGTTCTCCGGGTGCGCCGCGACGGCGCGCGCGAGCAATGTGCGGGCGCCCGCGACGTCCCCCTGTTCGAGGGCGCGCTCGGCCTCGGCGAGCCCCGGCGCCGACTGCGGGCGCAGCGGCGCGGGCTCGCTCCGGAAAATCTGCTTGAGGAGCCGGGAGAGCATTCCGTGCTGCAGGCCCGCGCGGGCCCGGTCAGGCGGCCGCGGACTTTTGCGGACGCTGCTCGGCGTGGAGCATGCGATCGCGCTCGGCGAACCACTCGGCGGCGTATTCGCAATCGCGATACTCGTCGAAGTAGGGTCCGCCCAGCGTGTAGTGCACCAGCGAGACGTCGCGTGTCGGCTGGTAATAGCCGACCAGGTGATTCCAGCGCCTTGGCAGCGCACCGATCAGCGACTCGTCGGACAGCCACTTGAACTGATGCAGCTCGAGCCCGGTCGCCGCGTTCACGTACTCGGGTGTGAGCGCGCGGCACCTTGCATTGTTGAAGAGCATCACGCTCGACCAGTTCTTCTTCGGATACGCGGTCTGCGGCTGACCGAGGAACTTGATCGCCTCGCGCGGTTGGTGCTCGTGCTTGACCACCTGCACCGCGAAGCGCTCGTCGCGAAGCTTCCACAGGTTCGCGATGTCGTCCAGAACGAGCATGTCGCAGTCGGTGAACACGCTCCAGCCCTCGTAGCCGGAGAGGTAGGGGACGAGGAAGCGGGAGAAGGCGAAGTCGGTCGACTGCAGCGGATGGCGCTCCCGGTGGAACACGCCCTTCAACTCGGAGAGCATGAGCGGCGCGATCGCCACGGGGACGCTCGCGCGAGTCCAGATCGAGTGCGCGAGCACCGAGTACGCAGCCGACTCGCGCGGATCGAAGCCGATAAAGACGCGGATCATCTCAGGAGTCCTCGGACGAAAGGCGAGTTTCGAGGAGACGCGGGGCAGCCGGCGCATCCTCGCGCCACTGGATCCAGAACTCCCACGCGACGCTCGGATACCTCGCGGCGACGCCCCGGATCAGGCTTTGCCACCAAGCCGGCGGCTGGATCGTGCAGTGCGCATTCTCGCCGGTCGGCAGCCGTTTCTTGGCGGGATAGCAGGCCACATTTGCGAAGACGAACCTGTCGGCGTACGAGAAGATCTCGCCGATGATCCACTGCAGGTCCTCCTCCGGGCAGTGCTCGAGAACGTCGGTCGAGATCACCCCGTCGAACTTACCGGTGGGCAGTTTGCTGAACGGTGTGAAGCTCGGGTCGTAGCACTGGATGAAATCGACATCCCAGTAGTCCTGGATGGTTTCGTAGACCTTGCCGTCCTCGGTCTTGATGCCGCGCAGGTCGTACTGCATCCCCTTGCCGCTTCCGTAGTCGAGGATGTTGGTCGCGCCGGTCGCGGCGATCAAGCGCTTGATGCGACCCGCCTGCGAGGGAAGCGAAAGGCCGGGAAACGTCTGCTCGGGCGGAATCTTGAGGAACTGCTCGCCCTCGGCGTGCATCTGCCGATAGAGTTGGGTCAGCTCGCGATAGCGCGGGCTCGGGTTCTCGCGGCTGTACATGACGCGCGTTTCCGCTCGGGGAGTCAGGACAACAGCATTATATCGGCGCACACGGCGGCCTCCCGTGCGAAAGTCACGTGTGCTCGCCTGGCGCGCCGGACCCGCCCCTGTGCACTAGTGCTTCGCGCCTCCCGTGATGCGTTTTGCGGCAGTCGGACGCGGCGATTAGACTACGGGCGCCCCAGAGACGCACGCCATGGACCTCGCCGAATACGAGAAGCTCTCCCCGCAGATCGCCGTCGACGCCGGCGGCACGAAGCTCGCCTTCGCGACGCCCAACCGGCAGGCCGCGTGGCGCGTCGAAACGCTGTTCTCCAAGGAGCCCGACACCATCGAATGGATCGCGGGCTTCGGCCCCGGCGAGGTGTTGCTCGACATCGGTGCGAACGTGGGCATGTACTCGGTGTGGGCGGCGGCATCGCGGGGCACGCGGGTGTTCGCGTTCGAGCCCGAGTCGCAAAACTACGCGCTGCTCAACCAGAACATCTGGCTCAATCGACTGGACGGGCTCGTCCAAGCGTATTGCATCGCGCTTTCCGACACGGCCGGCTACGACCGCCTCTACCTTTCGGAGTTCATGGCGGCCGGCTCCTGCCACAGCTTCGGAGCGGCGCTCGATTTCCACAATCGGCCGCGCGAGGCGCCGTTCGCGCAGGGCTGCGTTTCGGCGACTGTCGACGATCTCGTGGCGAAGCGCGCGATCCCGGTCCCCACGCACGTGAAGCTCGACGTCGACGGACTCGAGTCGAAGGTCGTCGCGGGCGCACGCGCGACCCTCGCCGACCGCGGTGTGCGGTCACTGCTGGTCGAGATCAATACGGGACTGGACGAGCACTGGGAGATCATCGACGCGATGCTCGCGCTCGGCTTCGACTACTCGCAGGAGCAGGTCGAGCGCTCGCAGCGGAAGGAAGGCCCGTTCAAAGGTGTGGGGAACTATGTCTTCCGACGTTGAGCAGTTCGTCCACTACCAGATCGCGAACGCTCCGGTACTCGCGTACCCGTTCCCGCATTTCTACGTTCACCCGGTGTTCCCTGACGAATTCTTCGCGGAGCTCCGCGCGCGAATGCCCGGACCGAAGAACTACGTGCGCCTCGACGCGACCGGGACGGTCCCGAAGGGTGCCTACCCCGAGCGCTTCGTCTGCTCGCTCACCGATCTCGAGGAGGAGGAGTTCCAGTCCGGCGCGGGATCGTCGTTCTGGGCGGAGTTCAACCAGTGGATCGGGAGCGACGAGTTCGCGCGACCTGCGGCTGGTGCGCGACTTCACGAACTACTCGATCTCGCCCCACACCGACGCGCCGCACAAGCTCGTCTCGCTGCTCTTCTACCTTCCGGACGACGAATCGATGCTCGATCTCGGCACGTCGATCTACGCCGCGAAGGATCGGTCGCTCCGGTGCGAGGGCGTGGGGCATCACCCTTTCGAGGGATTCAAGAAGGTCGCGACGATGCCTTATCGCCCGAACTCGCTCTTCGCGTTCTTCAAGACCGACCTCGCTTTCCACGGCGTCGACCGCATCGAGCGCGAGCATGTCACGCGCGACCTTCTCCTCTACAACATCTACGTCAACAAGGTCGTGGGGACGAAGCCCGAAAAGTCGGCGCGGCCGCGCGTCGCCTGGCCGTGGCAGCGCGCCTGAGCCTCGCCACGGCAGGCGGCATATAGGACAATCCCG
>JAGSPS010000192.1 GCA_018262315.1 Deltaproteobacteria bacterium
GTACGGCGCGTTGGTCATCGACTCCATGCCGCCCGCGACGAGCGTCTCGGCGTCACCGACCAGGATCTCGCGACGCGCGAACATCACGGCCTGCAAGCCCGAACCGCACACCTTGTTGATCGTGATGGCACCGACGGAAACCGGCAGGCCGGCCTTGATCACGGCCTGGCGGGCCGGCGCCTGGCCGATGCCGGCCGTCAGCACGTTGCCGAGGATCACGCGCTCGACGTCTTCCGGCTTGGCGCCCGCGCGCTTCACGGCTTCCGCGACGACCACGCCGCCGAGGTCGGACGCCGAGAACGACGAAAGCGCGCCCTGAAAACTCCCGACCGGGGTTCGCACGGCGCTACAAATCACGACTTCCTTCTGGCTCATGAATCGAGATCTCCGTTGGGGTGCGGGCGAGACGTGGAGGAAACTCGCGAGTCCACGCGCAGCGATTCAGCCGGATCACCGTACACGAAGGTCGACGCTCGCGTCAATCGACGGAAGATCGACTGACGGCTAGCGATAGCCGAGTGATTTCAAGCGCTTCGCCTGCTTTGCCCAGGCCGGGTCGACCTTCACGCGCAGCTCCAGGTACACCTGGTGCCCGAGCAATTGTTCGATGTCGCGGCGCGCCCGTGTGCCGATCGCACGCACGCGCTCGCCGCCGCTTCCGATCGCGATGCGCTTTTGCGAGTCGCGCTCGACCAGCAGGTTGGCGCGGATGCGCGTGAGCTTCGGATCTCGCTCGTCGAACTCGATCAGGTCGACCGCGAGCCGGTACGGGAGTTCCTGCGAGAGTTCGAGAAACGCCGCCTCGCGCACGAACTCGGCCGCAACGAAGCGCAGCGGGCGATCCGTGAGCTGGTCGGCGGGAAAGTGCGGCGGACCCTCGGGCAGCCGCGACACGATCGCGGCGAGCAGCGCTTCGACGCCCGCACCGGTGCGCGCCGAAATCCGCAGCGTCGCCGCTACGCCCTCCACGCCGGACGGCGGCCACGGCGCCCGGGCGCACTCCGGGCGATCGATCTGCGTAGCGACCAGCAGCACCGGGACGCCGCGCTTCGCCAGCCGCGCCAGCCACGTGGCGTGGACCGGCTCGAAGCCCTGCGCGGCGTCGACGAGCAACAGCGCGACGTCGCAGTCCTCGGTCGCGCGCGTGACGGCGTCGCGCATCGCCACGTCGAGCGGCTTCGATCCCTCGTGCAGGCCCGGGGTGTCGAGCACCAGGATCTGGGAACCGGCCCGCGTCACGATGCCCATCAACTGGCTGCGCGTGGTCTGCGGCTTGGGCGTGACCGCCGCGATCTTTTCGCCGAGGAGGTGATTCAGCAGCGTCGACTTGCCCGCGTTGGGACACCCGAGCAACGCGACGACGCCGCAACGGTGCGGCGCGTTCTCGTCGGCCTCGCTCGTCACGCGGGTCGTCATTCCGCGACCTCGGGGACACGCGTGAGGGCGTCCTCCGCCGCCGCGCGCTCCGCCGCGCGCTTGGTGCGACCCGTCCCCAGCCCCCAGGCCTCGCCCAGCAGGCGCACTTCGACGGCGAAGCGCGCTTCATCGTTCTCGACACCGCTGTCGGATACGGTCGCGTAGCGCGGCGTCGAGGCGTGTTTCGCATGCGACCACTCCTGGAAACGCGTCTTCGGATCCGCGGCGAGCGGATCAGAACCGCTCACCAGCAGCTCGGCGAAGAGTCCCTGCGCGAGCGCCGTCACCGGGGGGAGGCCGGCGTCGAGATAGAGAGCCCCGAGCAGCGCCTCGAAGACGTTGGCGAGAATGCGTTCCTTGTCGGCGCCGCCCGTCTTGCGCTCGGTGCGACCGAGTCGCGCGTATGCGCCGAGGCCCAGCTCGCGCGCACGGCGTGCCAGCGTGCGCGAGTTGACCAGCGCGGCGCGGGCGCGCGTCAGGTCGCCTTCGCTCCACCGCGGGTGCGCGTCGTAGAGCAGTCGCGCCACCACGAGGTCGAGCACGGCGTCGCCCAGGAACTCGAGTCGTTCATTGCCGCGCGAGCCGTCGAACTCGTGCGCGAACGACGGGTGGGCAAGCGCGACGTCGAGCAGACGCGGGTCGTCGAAATGATGGCCGAGCAGCGCTTCGAGTGCGGCGCGCATGGCCAGTGCGTCCGGATCCGGGGTCGCGTCACTCACGGGAGCGCCTCTTCGATCCAGCCGCCGCCCAGCACCGCGTCGCCGTCGTAGAAGACCGCCGCCTGGCCCGGTGTCACGGCCGCTACGGGTTCGTCGAAGAGCACGCGCGCGCGGGCGCTCGTTAGCGCCTCGACGCTCGCCTTCGCGCCGGCGTGCCGATGGCGAACTCGCACCGTCGCGCGCAGCGGTGCACCCGGCGCCGCGCCCGCGACCCACGACACGCCGCCGAGGCGAGCGCCGCGCGCGCCGAGCGCGCTGCCGGGCGCGACCGTCACGCGGTTGTGTGTGGCGTCGATCGCCTTGACGTAGACGCGCTCGCCCAGCGCGATCGCGAGCCCGCGCCGCTGGCCCACCGTGAAGCGATGGATGCCCGCGTGACGCCCGACGACGCGGCCCGCTTCGTCGACGACTTCGCCCGCGCCCGGCGCGCGACCGGGACGCAGTCGCTCGACCGCCGCCGCCGTGTTCCCGTCGGGCACGAAGCACAGCTCCTGGCTCTCGGGCTTGTCGGCGGTGGCGAGGCCCAGCGCGCGGGCGCGCTCGCGCACCTCGTGCTTGGCCAGCGCGCCGACCGGGAAGCGTATCTGCGCGAGCTGCTCGGGTCGAAGATCGAACAGGAAGTACGACTGGTCCTTGCGCGGGTCGCTGCCGCGCAGCAGGGCGAGTGCGCCGCTCGCCGGATCGCGCTCGATGCGCGCGTAGTGCCCCGTCGCCACCGCCGCGGCGCCGAGTGCGCGCGAGCGCTCCAGCAGATGGCGGAACTTGAAGCGCTGGTTGCAGCCGACGCAGGGAATCGGCGTGCGGCCCGCGAGATAGGCGTCGGCGAACGGCTCCATCACCTCGCGCCGGAAGGCGTCGCTGTAGTCGGCCACATAGAACCGGATGCCGAGCCGCTCCGCGACGCGGCGGGCGTCCTCGGCGTCGTCGAGCGAGCAACAGCGCGAACTGTCGCCGACGAGGCGCAGCGTGACGCCGATCACGTCGAAGCCCTGCTCCACGAGCAGCGCCGCCGCGACCGAGGAATCGACGCCGCCCGACATCGCGACGACCACGCGCTCGCTCATCTCGCGTCTCCGAGCGATCGCACGCGCGCGACGAGATCGGGGAGCAGCGCGAGCACCCGCTCGATCTCCGCCTCGCCGACGCCGTGGCCGACCGAGAAGCGCAGTGACGCTCTCGCCTCGGCGGGGGTGCGACCCATGGCGAGCAGCGTTCGCGACGGATGCACCGATCCCGACGCGCAGGCGGCGCCGGCGGAAACCGCGACGCCCTCGCCGTCGAGCGCCTCGAGCAGCACATCGCCCGCCGTGTCGCGAAACTCGACGCACAGCGTGTTGGGCAGCACGGGGGCCGCCGCACCGTTGCGCCGCACGCGCGGCACCTTCGCTTCGATGCCGGACCAGAGCGCATCGCGCAACGACGCGCAGCGCGCGGCGCGCTCGTCCCGCTCGCGGTGTGCCAATTCTGCGGCGACGCCGAGTCCCGCGATGCCCGGCACGTTGTGCGTGCCGCCGCGACGGCCGCGCTCCTGCGATCCGCCCCGCAGCCACGGCATGAGCGCGCGCTCGCCGCGCACGACCAGGAAACCAACGCCCTTCGGCCCGTTGAACTTGTGCGCCGAGGCCGAGAGCAGATCGGCGGGCACTTCGTCGAGCCGCACGGCGATCTTGCCGACCGCCTGGGTCGCGTCGACGTGCAGCGGCACGCCGCGCGCGCGCACCCGTTCGGCGATGCGCGCAACCGGCTGCACGACGCCCGTCTCGTTGTTCGCCCACAGGATCGACACCAGCGAGGTTTCGGGCGTCAGCGCCGCCGCCACCGCGTCGGGGTCGAGCAGCCCGTCCGCGTCCACCGGCACGCGCGTCACGCCGAAGCCCTCGGCCTCCAACGCCGCGAGCGGTGCCTCCACCGACGGGTGCTCGGCAGCGCTCGTCACGAGATGGTGGCCCGACACCCCCGCCGCGCGAGCGACCCCGAAGATCGCGAGGTTGTTCGACTCGGTGGCGCCGCCGGTGAACACGACTTCGCCTGGCCTGGCCGCGACCAGCGCCGCCACGCGCTCGCGTGCGCGCTCGATCTCCGCACGCGCCGCAGCGCCCTCCGCGTGCGCGCTGCTCGGGTTGCCCCACACGTCGCGCAGCACGCGCAGCACGGCCTCGACGACCTCGTCGCGCACGGGCGTAGTGGCGTTGTGATCGAGGTAGATGCGCATGGATCTGTGCATGGGATGAACTGGGCTGGAGGGTGCAGCGGCGCGTGAATGCGGCGCAGGCTAGCGCGCTGCGTCGGCCGGGGGCACTGCACCGGTGAGGTCGGCGAGCGTGCGCTCGTCGAGCGCCTTCTCGATACCACGCTCCAACTCTGCGACGAGCGCACGCACGGATGGGTCGGGCGGCGACTCGCGGCCCGCTGGCATCGAACGGCCGCGCAGCGCTTCGAGCACCTGCGCAATCGAGATCGCGTCGGCGGCGCGACCCAGCTGGTAGGCGTCGCGTCGATCCGCTCCGCGCACCGAGACGATCCCGCCGGCTTCGAGATCGCCGAGGATCGCGCGCACCGTGCGCACGGGAACGTCGAGCTCCCCCGCGATGACTTCGTCGGTGATCCCGCCGTCCGCGCGGAAGGCGCGCGCGACGCGCGTCGCGACGGCGATCCCGATCGCCTCGCGCGCCGCCGGCCGCGGCTCCTCGCCGACGCGCGCGCGCCGGAACGAGTGCAGGTTCTGCACCGCGAACGCGACTTCGCAGCCGAGCAGCACCACGATCCACGAGACGTAGAGCCAGACCAGCAACAGCGGCAGCGCGGCGAAGCTCCCGAAGATCGCGTTCGCGCGCGCGACGCCGACGTTGAAGCCGATGTACAGCGCCTGCGCGATCCCGAAGAGCACCGCTGCGACCAGTCCGCCGAGCAGCGCCGGCCCGATCCGCACACTCGTATTCGGCAGGAACCAGTAGAGGAACGCGAAGCCCAACAGCAGCAGCGCCGTCGGTACCTGCCGGAGTCCCAGCCTGTAGGCCTCCGCCAGCAGCGGATTGGCGAGCACCTGCTCGAGAATCGTCTCGCTGCGCAGACTCGTCGCGAGCGACACCGCGACCGTGAAGAGCAGCGGCGCCACCACCAGCACCGCGAGGTAGTCGGCGAAGCGGCGCATCAGCGAACGCTCGCGCTCGATGCCCCAGATCTTGTTGAAGGCCTTTTCGACGTTGGTGAGCCCGAGCACCGTGGTCGCGAAGAGGGTCGCGCCGCCCACCGCGCCGAAGCTTCCGAAGTTCACCTTCTCCACCAGGTCGACGATGTACTGGCCGGCCTGGGGACTTCCCGCCGCCACCTTTTTGACGACGGCGTCCGCCAGCTCCTCGCTGACGCCGAAGGCGCCGACCAGCCCGATCGCCAGCGCCAGGATCGGAACCAGCGCCAGCATCGCGAAGTAGGTGAGCGCCGTGGCGCGCAGCAGGATCTGATCGCGCTCGATGCCCTGCGCGGCGATGACGAGCACTTGCAGCGCGGAGTGCGCGAGCGCGGCGAGCCGCCCGCCGGTCGTGCTTCGCTGCCAGATGTCGCGTTCGAAGTAGCGGTGGATTCGGTGTCGCAGGGCTGCCACGTCGACTGCCATCGGCGCGCTCCTACGACTTGGCCACGGCACAGCCGGGATCGGGGCCCGCCATCACCCGGCCTGCCAGCCGCGCCAGCGTCGTGCGTCCGATCCCCGGCACGCGTTCCAACTCGCGCACGTCGCAAAACGGCGCCGCGCTGCGCGCCGCCACGATCGCCGCCGCGCGCCCGGCGCCGATGCCGGGCAATGCTTCGAGCGCACGTACACCTGCGCGATTCACGTCGAGGGGGAGACCGAAGGCGAGGCGCGCGGCGCCCTCGAGCGGCGCGCCGCTGCGCGCACAAGAAACGGCAGCGAGCGCAGCCCGCATCGCCACCAGGACAGGCGCGGGACACGGGTCCGACGCTGCCGGCGCGATGCGCTGCGCCGCCGCGACCGCCAGCGCGAGGCCGGCTGCCAGCAACGCCGCCCGGCTCCGGCGACCCGTCACTCGGCCTTCGGTTCGGCGGCGCCGTTCTCGACGAAGGCCGTGTGCAGCGCGCGCACCGCCAACTCGGTGTACTTCTCCTCGATGACGACGGAGATCTTGATCTCGCTGGTGGAGATCATCTGGATGTTGATGCCCTCGTCGGCGAGCGTGCGGAACATCTTCGAGGCGACGCCGGCGTGGTCCTTCATGCCGAGCCCGACGATCGAGACCTT
>JAGSPS010000193.1 GCA_018262315.1 Deltaproteobacteria bacterium
ACCCCGACATGACATCGGGCGTCATGATGTTGCGATTTTCGGGGCGGTTCAGCGTGATCGTCGCGATCGCGTCCGCGACTTCGTAGAGCACGGGAGTCTGATCCATGACGCGGAGTGGTAGCATGGCTCCGCTCGACGCTCCGGAGGCGCTTGCAAACCACTCTGGCCGGCGCCACGGCGCACTGAATGAAGATTGACGGAGGTCCCCGCATGTCTGCCGTCGTCGCGTTCGACCCGATCGAAACACTGCTCGCCGCGGTGCGGCCCGCGCTGTTTGGCGCGGTGGCCTGCGAGGCGCTGGGCCGTTCGGAAGGACACATCGAGGCGGCCGCTCCGGGAGAGTCGCTACGCGAGGCGGTGAACCGCATGTGGTGGCGCAAGGTCGGCGCGCTGCCGGTGCTGGAAGACGGACGTCTCGTCGGTGCGCTCGCCGAAGACGACATCCTGCACATGCTCGCCGATCGCCTGCGCGAGCGGGCCGACGCGGTCGCCACGGCCGGCGGCGACCTGGTGATCTGGGAGTCGCTCCTCGAAGACACGACGGTGCGTGATGCGATGAAGCCACTCGCCGAACTCGCCGCGGTGCGCGCGGGTACACCGCTGCTCGCCGCCATCGAAACGAGCTTCGGTCCCACTGCGACGCGCCGCCGCAAGAGCTACCTGTTCGTGCTCGACGAAAACGCTGCGCCGCAGCGCGTGATCTCCTTCCGCGACATCGCCCGCCATCTCGTGCGTCTCTACGACGGCGAGACGCCCGCTTCCGCGTTTGCCACGCCCGCGCTGCACGCCGAGGCACAGCGACTCGCGTGGTCGGTGCTCGATCTCTCGCTCGGCACGCTGCTCGCTCGAGAGCGGCTCGGTTCGCAACCGGAGCCGCTCGGCGACGACGCCGGTGCCCCCGAGACGATCGCGCGGATGGTCGACCAGGCGCTCGGCTACGCGATCGTCGCGGTGAAGGGCGGCGTGCTGCGCGGCATCTGCACGCGCCACGACGTGCTGTGCGCGCTCGAGAACCCCTTCGTCCGGCTCGAAGCGCTGTGCGCCGCGCGTCTGATGAGCGCGCCGGTGAAGACGGTGAGCGAAGTCGACACGCTCTGCGGGCTCTTCAAGATCATGGCGATCGAGGGCTTCCGCCAGATGCCGCTGGTGGACGACGACGACCGCGCGACGCGCGTGATCTCGATGTGGCAGGGCATCGGGCTGCTCGCGCATAGCCAGTAGGAGTCACACGGATGCGCGACGGCGCGGGCGCTGCGGTCTCGTTGGAGACGCTGAAGCGGGAGGCGTGTCGCGCCGTGGACGTGCGCCGCGAGCAACTCGCGGGCGTCGCGCGCGCGATCCACGCGCATCCCGAGCTGGCCTTCGAGGAACACCGGGCGGCGGCGCTGCTGGTTTCGACGCTGCGCAACGAAGGGATTGCCGTCGAAGCGGGCTGCTACGGACTCGCCACCGCGTTCGAGTCGCGCAGCGGTGACGACGGTCCCACTGTCGCGCTGCTCGCCGAGTACGACGCGCTGCCCGGCATCGGTCATGCGTGCGGACACAACCTGATCGCTACCGCGGCGGTGGGTGCGGGGATCGCGCTCGCGGCGCTCGGCGCGCGCTTGCCCGGTCGCGTGCGCGTGCTCGGCACGCCCGCCGAAGAGGCCGGCTGCGGCAAGGAAGTGCTGGCCCGTGCGGGCGCCTTCGAAGGCGTCGACGCGGCGCTGATGATCCATCCCGCCGGCGTCGACCTGGTGACGATGCCGACGCTCGCGCTCGCCGAAGTGGACGTGCGCTATCGCGGCGTCGCGTCGCACGCGTCGGGCATGCCCGAGCGCGGCGTGAACGCGCTCGATGCGCTCGTTACCGCGTACCAGTCGATCGCGCAGCTGCGGCAGCACATCCGGCCGACCGAGCGCGTACACGGCATCTTCACCGAGGCGGGCGAAGCGCCGAACGTGGTGCCCGAGCGCGCGGCCGGTCGCTTCTACGTGCGCGCCCGCGACGGCGCGGCACTCGCGCTGTTGAAGCGCCGCGTGGAGGGCTGCTTCCGCGCCGGCGCCGAAGCGACCGGCGCGAGCGTCGCGATCGAGTGGCGCGAGCCCGACTACCTGGAGCTGCGCACGAGCTGGCCGCTGGCCGAGGCGTACCGCGCCAACGCGGAGTCGCTCGGCCGCAGCTTCTTTCCACTCGATAAGCTGCCCACCAGCGCGATGGGCACCACCGATATGGGCAACGTTTCGCACCGCGTGCCGGCCATCCACCCGATGATCGCCGCCGCGCCGATCCACTGCTCGATCCACAACGCCGAGTTCGCCGAGCACGCCGGCTCGCCGCTCGGCGAGAAGGCAGCGCTCGATGGCGCCAAGGTGCTGGCGATGACGGCGCTCGATTTCCTATGCGACGCCGAACTGCGCCGGCGCGTGCGCGAGACCTTCGAAGCCGGTCGCCGCGCGTGAGCGAGTTCGTCGCGCTCGATCACGTGATCGTCGGCGTGCGCGACCTCGACGCGGCCGCGGCGGACTACACGGTGCTGCTCGGTCGCGCGCCGTCGTGGCGGGGCGAGCATCCGGGCCGTGGCACCTCGAATGCCTTGTTCCGGCTCGACAACACCTATCTCGAGCTGATCACGGCGCGTGACGAAGGTCCGCTGGGCTTCGCGCTGCGCACCGAAGACAGCGCCGGGTGCGCGCGGGGTCTGAGCGAGCGTGGGCTCGGCGTGGGCGACGCGGTCGCGGGCGAAGGTCGCGAGATTGCAACCGGTGCCGTACGTCGCTGGAAGACCGTGCTGATCCCCGGCGCCGCGACGCGCGGCATCCTGATCTTCGGTATCGAGCACTCGTCACCACTCGACGCGCTGCCGCTCGCGAAGCCAACCGCCGGCGCTGACGCCGCGATCTCGGGTGTCGACCACGTCGTGGTCCGCAGCGAGTCGCCCGACGCCGCGATTCGTTTCTACCGCGACCAGCTCGGCCTGCGCCTTGCGCTCGACAAGAGCTTCGAGCCGTGGGGCGCACGCCTGCTCTTCTTCCGCGTCGGCGGCACCACCGTCGAGATCGCCGCGCCGCTACCACCCACAGAAAAGCCGGGCGAACGCGACACGTTCTGGGGCATCTCATGGCGCACGCCCGACCTGGTCGCCACACGGGAGCGTCTAGCTGCCGCCGGAGTCGACATCTCCGAAATCCGCCCCGGCCGCCGCCCCGGCACCCGCGTCTGCACCATCCGCACCCGCACCCACGGCGTCGCCACCCTCCTGCTGGAGAAAGGGGACGGTCCTCACCGAGGACGGGCGGAGGACTAGAGGGACAGACTTCGAACCAACTGTGACCCTCGAGTGCAGAGTGTGTCCCTCCAGTCCATCGCCAGGTCACTTCGAGGACCGTCCCCTTTCTCCTCAGGCGGCGCAGAAGAAGTCGAGCGTTTCGCGGAGGCCGAGGCGGTGGCAGTGGGTGCGGATTTCGGTGCGCGCGATGGCACCTGCGACGGATGCGATGAGCGGGAGCTTGGGTAGCGAAGGGATCCGCTCGGGCCGCACGACCAGCGCGCCGTGGATCGTCTCGCCGAGGCGACGCGGGTGCAGCTCGACGATCCACGCGGCGCGCTTTCCGAGCGCAGCGAGCGCGCGGCGCAATGACCTGCCCGTCTCGCCGTAGCCCCACAGCACGTAGTCGTCGGCGTGTCGCAGCGGGCCCGTCGCGAGGTGTTGTGCCTTGCAGGCGAGGAAACGTTCCTGCCCGTATGCCGGATCCCTGCGCCACAGCCGCGACGGCGCATCGCGCCACGCGACGAGGCGTCGCGGCACGACGCCCATCTGCCCGCCCGCGGCGAAGAGCCTCAGCAGCAGGTCGTAATCCTCGGGCCAGCCGCAGTCGCGGTAGCCGAGCGCCAGCATGACCTCGCGGTGCAGCATCCAGGTTGGGTGGGGAAGGGGGCACTCGACGAAGCGCTCGCAGCGCACACGGTGCGCGGTCTCGATGCTGCGCAGCCAGCTCTCGTAGTCGCGCAACCCCGGTGGCAGCGACGCGCGCGGGAAGATCCGCACGTGAGAGCCGACACCCGCGAGCTGCGGCTCTGCGGCGAGCGCGCGGAGCTGGAGCGCGAGCCGCTCGCGGTGCATCCAATCATCGGCGTCGATGCGCGCGACCAGGGGGGCGCGGCACGCCACGAGTCCCGTGTTCAATGCCGCGACGAGGCCGTGCGCCGCCGTCGCGATCACGCGAAAGCGCGCGTCGCCCTGCGCCACCGACTCCGCGATCGCGCGCGTCGCGTCGCGCGAGCCGTCGTCCACCAGCACGCACTCGAAGCGCGACTCGCTCTGGCGCCGGATGCTCGCGAGACAGCTGGGAAGCGTCGCCGCGGCATCGCGCGCCGGCAGCAGGATCGAAACCAACGGATCGCTCAAGGCGCCTCGGGGTCGAGCGGACCCACCAGCACGCGCGCGCCCACCACGCGGTGATCGAGCCCGGACGCGCGATCGACGCGCGTGATCCACTCCGGAAGCGCGACGCGCGCCTTCGACTCGCGATCGACGACACCGAGCCTTGCCAGCTCGGCGCACCATTCGGACCACCATGGCACGACGCCGCCCGCGAGCGGTTCGAGCAGCAGCACGCGCACGCCCGACTCGATCGCGCGCACCAGGTGCTCGCCGAGGGCGTTGCGCGAACGCTCGTCGAGTTCGTTCACCGCCCAGCCCAGCACCCACAGCTCGCCGGCTGCAGGCCGCGGCGATGCGCCCGGCAATTGCGCGCGTCTCGTCTGGGCGAGCAGACCGAACGCCGCGTAGGTGTGGCGCGCTTCGGAGAGCGCAAAGCCCGAGCGATCGATCGCGACGACATTTGCAGAATCGAGTGTGCGCGCCGCCGCGGCGCCCGTCGCGCCGGTGCCGCAGCCGAGATCGAAGACACGGCGCACGGCGCCGAGTCGCGCGGGGCCGATCTGCGCCAGCGCGTGTTGCGCAGCGAGGAAGTGCAGCGGCGCGTAGTAGGTCGCGAGCGCGGCACGCTTGCCGCGGCCGTCGACGGCACGCGCGGCGAGATCCGCCTCGCCACGCCGCTCGACGTAAAGCCACGACAGCGCCTGCGCGCCCTTGCGCAGCTCGCGAAACTCGAGGTTGGCCGTGTGGCGCGCAACCGTCGCCGCGAGCCACGCATCGAAGTCCGCGCGCAGCGCTCCTTCCAGGTACGGGACGGGACGACCGAGGCGGTTGCCGCGCGGCGTCCGGCCGCCTCGCGTGCGAGTCAGCTCCTCCATCGGGACTAGAAGAATCCCTTGGGGATCACGTTCTTCTCGCGCGCCTCGCGCTCGAGTGCTTCGCGGAACTCGGGATGGGCGAGGCCGATCAGCGCCCGGGCGCGCTCGGCCACCGACTTGCCCTTCAAGTTCACGAGGCCGTACTCGGTGACTACGTACATCACGTCGGTGCGCGGCGTCGTGACGACGTTTCCGTGCGTCAGTGCGCCGACGATCCGGCTCTTGCGCGCGCCGCCCTTCGAGTAGGTGGACGACAGGCACATGAACGACTTGCCGCCACGCGACGCGTAGGCGCCGCGCACGAACTGGAGCTGGCCGCCGGTGCCGGTGAGATGGCGGTGTCCCGCCGACTCCGACGCCGCCTGGCCCTGCAAGTCCATCTGGGTGGTGTTGTTGATCGAGACCACGCGTTCGTTCTGCATGATGTGGTGTGGGAGGTTCGTGTAGTCGACCGGATGCGACTGCACGCCCGGGTTGCGGTGGATGAACTCGTATTGCCGCCGCGATCCCATCGCGAAGGTGAAGACCGTCTGGAAGCGGTTCAGCGTCTTGCGCGCGCCGGTGACGAGCCCCGCTTCGATCAGGTCGATCATGCCGTCGACGAGCATCTCGGTGTGGATGCCGAGATCGCGGATGCCGGCCTCCTTGAGCAGCGAGCACACGGCGTTCGGCATGCCGCCGACACCGATCTGGAGGCAGGCGCCGTCCTCGATCTCCGCGGCGATCAGCGCCGCGACCTTGCGGTCGACGTCCGTGGCGGGTGGGTTCGCGAGTTCCGCCGGAGCTTCGTCGCCGCCGTCGATGACGAAATCGACCTCGCTCGCATGCACCGACTCTTCGCCGCCGAACACGTAGGGCATCGCGGGCGACGTCTCGACGATCAACACCTTGGCGCGCTCGACCATCGCCTTCTGATAGCTGACGGCGCCGCCGAAGTTGAAGAAACCGTGCTCGTCGATCGGCGCGGTGCGGATGCAGACGACATCGATGGGATCGACGAAGCGCCGGTAGTAGTCCGGCGCCTCGCCGAAGTTCATCGGGATGTAGGTGCAGCGGCCGGCGTCGTGCTGGCGGCGGTCGTAGCCCGAGAAGTGCCAGTTGAGCCAG
>JAGSPS010000025.1 GCA_018262315.1 Deltaproteobacteria bacterium
CGGGCTCGGAGACGAAACCGTGCTGCGCCGCATCGGCGAGTTGTTCGCGATCCACCCGCTCGCCCTCGAGGACGCCGTCAACGTTCCCCAGCGCGCCTCGTCGACGCTCTACGAGAACCAGCAGGTGATCGTCGTGCGCGTTCCGCGGATCGGCGAGGACGGCACGATCGACGCGCCACAGGTCTGCTTCGTGCTCGGGCCGCGCTTCCTCATCACGTTCCAGGAGCGCCCCTTCGGGTTCTTCGAGCCGGTGCGCGCGCGCCTGCGCGCGGGGATCGGCCCGATGCGGACGCTCGGTCCCGACTATCTCGGCTATGCATTGATCGACACCCTGATCGACCGCTACTACCCGATCGTCCAGACGCTCTCCGAGGAAATGGAAGAACTCGAGGCCGAGGTGATCGAGCGCCCGCACGAGGACTCGCTCGCGAAGATCCATCAGGTCCAGCGCAAACTCGTCTTGCTCCGCCGCATCGGCGCCCCGCAGCGCGAGGCGCTCGCGGCGCTGCTGCGCGATCACTCGCCGCTCGTCGGCGAACCGGTGCGCGTCTTCCTGCGCGACACCTACGACCACGCCGCCCAGATCATGGAAGCCGTCGACTCGACCCGCGAGATGGGTATCGGGCTGGTGAACCT
This sequence comes from Deltaproteobacteria bacterium, assembly GCA_018262315.1. Lineage (GTDB taxonomy): Bacteria > Myxococcota_A > UBA9160 > UBA9160 > PR03 > PR03. Next base: position 637 of record JAGSPS010000025.1, read on the forward strand.
GCACCTCTCGAACGTGAGCCAGCGCACCAACGAGGTGATGAAGACGCTGACGCTGGTCGCGAGCATCTTCATCCCGCTCTCGTTCCTCGCCGGTGTCTACGGCATGAACTTCGACTACATCCCCGGGGTCCACCAGCCGGAATCGTTCGCGATCTTCGTCGGGGTGATCGTCGCGATCGCGGGCGGAATGCTGTGGTGGTTCCGGCGCCGCGGCTGGCTCGGCTCGCGCCGCCGCTGAGCGGAGCGAGCCGCACCGATGAGAGCGATGGCTCTCCGGTGGAGAAAGGGGACGGTCCTCCTTTGTGACTGGCGGAGGAGAAAAGGGACACACCTGGGGCGTGGATGCATGGCTGCCGATTCGATGGACACGCCTGACACGAGGCGTGTCCCCTTTCTCAAGAGCCAGGTCACATTGAGGACCGTCCCCTTTCTCCCGCACTCCTCCATTCCGACGTAGGTGGAGCTGTACTGGCGCGGGCCGCGGAGAAGGGTTCAAGCGGCAGAGGTCAGAGTGCTTTCGCGGTACGCTTGCGCCGCAGCGCGAGGCCGAGAATTGCCGTCATCCCGAGCAATCCCGGGCCGGGCTCGGGGACGAGGCTCGCGACACGAAAACCGACGACGCTGCCCCCGCCCTCCGGGAGGCCGATGACGTTCGGGTACGACGCGCCGACTTCGCCGGCCCAGTTGTACCAGGCCCCGCCCCGGACGCCCCGGTACGAGCCGCCCACGATCTCCTCGGTCCACTCCCACACGTTCCCGCCTTGGTCATACGTGCCGTAGGGGCTGTCCGAGAGGCCGTAGGCACCGACGTCGGTGAGCGCGTCGACGGCGAGATCGCAGTTCGCCGAGTTCCCGGTGTCCGAGCCCGGCGCGACGCAGTGCGGCACACTGTCCGTACCCGTCGGGTAGTCGAAGTAGACTCCGCCCGCGCTGTAGTACGCCGCCTTGTACCACTCGTTCTCGCTGGTGAGGTAGATGCCGTCGCCGCCGTTGCGCGTGACGGTCAGGCCGTTGCTCGGCGTGGCCGTCCCGCCGAGCAGCGTGTACGCGCCCGTCTCCGTGTCGCCACTCCCCTGCCCGTTGTTCAGCCAGTTCGAGACGCGCAGCGCATTGTAGAACGAGACGTAGATCACCGGCTTGTTCTCGAAGCCGGGCTTCGCCGTGTACGTGTAGCTGCCGGAGACGCCGCTCCGCGTGATGCCGCCGAAGGTCAAGTTGCTGCCCATGCTCGTGTGGTAGAGACCCAACGGGTCGGCGGCCGCCTTCGCGTTCAACAGCTCCGCGTACTGGGCGTTCGTCACCTCGTACTTCGAAATCGAGTAGTCGTACGCCACGGAGCCACAGTCGGCCGCGAAGCAGTTGGTCGGGGGGGTGTCGGCCGGGTTGCCCGCGTTGCCGACGGGCACCCAGTCGATTCTCACGGCTGAGGCCGGGTGCGCGAGGAGCGCGGCGAGCGCCGCGACGAGCAGTGACTTGCGCACGGTGGGCTCCCTTCCCGGCAGAGCACTTGGCTGTCGGGACGGTAGCGCCGCGCACCGCGTGGGCGCCGAGGCCCGCACACCCGATCGTGGTGCCAGCGACGCCGAGCCGACGAGAGAAAGGGGACGGTCCTCCTTTGTGACTGGCGGAGGAGAAAAGGGACAGACCTGGGGCGTGGATGCATGGCTGCCGATTCGATGGACGCGCCGAGCGCGAGGTGTGTCCCCTTTCTCAAGAGCCAGGTCACATGGAGGACCGTCCCCTTTCTCCTCTTCAGCTCGAGAGCTCCAGCATCCGCGCGAGCGGCACCAGCGCGCGCACGCGCACGGCCTCGGGAACGGTGACTTCGGGCGCGAGGTCGCGCAGGCAGAGGTAGAGCTTCTCGGGCGTGTTGAGCCGCATGTACGGGCAGCGATTGCAGGCGCAGCTCTCGTCCATGCCCGGGATCTGGATCAACTCCTTGCCCGGCACCACTTTGCGGATCTGGTGGAAGACGCCGTCCTCTGTGCCGATGATCAGTGTATGCGCCGGCGACGCGATGGCGCGGTCGATGATCTTCTTGGTCGAGCCGACGAAGTCGCTCTGCTCGAGCACCGCCGCGGGACACTCGGGATGCGAGAGCACCTCGGCGTCGGGATGCCGGACGCGCAGTTGCGCGAGCGCCTTGGCGTTGAACTGCTCGTGCACGATGCAGCTCCCCGGCCAGAGGATCAGATCCGGGCGCTTCGCTTCCTTCGCGACCCAGGCGCCCAGGTAGCGATCCGGCGCGAACAGCACCGGGCGATCGGCGAAGTGCGCGACGATCTCGACCGCATTCGACGAGGTGCAGATCACGTCGGAAAGCGCCTTCACCGCCGCCGAGGTGTTGACGTAGCTCACCACCACGAGGTCCGGGTGTTGCACGCGGTGCCGGGCGATGAACGCGGCGAACTCGCCGGCCGGACAGCCGTCGGCGAGCGAGCAGCCTGCCGCGAGGTCGGGAACCACGACCCTCGCCTTCGGATTCAGGATCTTCGCCGTCTCGGCCATGAAGTGGACGCCGCAGAACGCGATCACGTCGCAGCCGACCTTCTCGGCGATGCGCGCCAGCGCCAGCGAATCGCCGACGTGGTCGGCGAGATCCTGGATCTCGTCCTCCTGGTAGTAGTGCCGCGCGCGCCGGGACGCGCATCAAGGCTCGATACGCAGCACCAGCTCCTCGAGATCGCGCGTCTCGCTCTCCCAGTACAGCTGGGTGCCGAAGTGCGGGAACGTCGACTGGAAGCTCGTCTCCTTCCAGCGCCGCGCAATCCAACTCGAGATCTTGAGGATGCGCGCGGCCCGCAGCGGCTCGACCAGCTCGAGCCAGCGCGGCTCGAAGTCGCGGAACTGGCGGTAGCCCTCGATCAGCACGCCGCGCTGGTGCTGCGCGTCGCGGTCGTGTCCCGGCACCAGCACCCATACGTCGTGAACGGCGGGGCCGAGCGCGAAGTCGTCGAAGTCGAGGAAGAACCAGCCCTCGCGACCGCGCAACAGATTGCCGAGGTGGCAGTCGCCGTGGATGCGCAGCAGCGGGACGCCTTCGAGCCGGTCGGCGTAGACGTCGGCGAGCGACTCGACGGCGGTGGCGTAGCGCTCCTCGCACGACGCCGGTAGCCAGGCGCCGTCGAGCAGCTCGTCGAGCGGATCGAGCAGCGCGGTGTCGGCGTCGAGCATCGGCCGATCGACGGGTTGCTTCAGCGCGCCGACGTTGTGGATGCGCGCGAGCAATCGCCCGAGTCCCGTCAGCTCGTCGTCGGAAAGCTCGTCGGGCTCGCGGCCGCCGGTGCGCGGCCATACGCCGAAGCAGATCCCGGCATACTCTCCGACGGTGTCGCCACCGGGCAGCGCAAGCGGTGCGCAGACCGGAATCTCCGCCGCCCGCAGATCCAGCAGAAAGCGGTGCTCGTCCTCGATCCCGGCGCGACTCCAACGCGCGGGCCGGTAGAACTTCACCACCACGTGCGAGTCGTCTTCGAGGCGCAGGTCCCAGACGCGGTTCTCGAGACAGCGCAGCATCCCGCAGTGTCCCGTGGGCCGCAGCCCCGCCGCTTCGACCGCATCGAGTGCAGCGTCGGGGCCGAGATCCGCGAACTGGGGGCGTGCCACGGCGCGGGAGCATAACGTTGGCCGGGTGTGCGCGGTTCGGTAGCTTGCCCAAAGCGTCCCGAGCTTCACGAGGACCCCGATGACCCTGCCCCACCGCGATCCGCCCTGGGTCTTCCGTACCTACTCGGGCCACACTTCCGCGCGCGCCAGCAACGAGCTGTACCGGCTCAATCTCACCAAGGGGCAGACGGGGCTCTCGATCGCCTTCGACCTGCCCACGCAAACGGGATACGACTCCGATCACCCGCTCGCGCGCGGCGAAGTCGGCAAGGTCGGCGTCCCGATCTGCCACCTCGAGGACATGCAGGCGCTCTTCGAGGGCATCCCGCTGGGCCGCATGAACACCTCGATGACGATCAACGCGACGGCCGCGTGGTTGCTCGCGCTCTACGTCGCCGCGGCCGAGCGCCAGGGCGCCGACCCGAAGACGCTCGCCGGCACCACCCAGAACGACATCATCAAGGAGTACCTCTCGCGCGGCACCTACGCGTTCCCGCCCGAGCCGTCGCTGCGGCTGATCAGTGACCTGATCGCGTACAGCGTCGACGCGATGCCGAAGTGGAACCCGATCAACATCTGCTCGTATCACCTGCAAGAGGCGGGCGCAACGCCCGTGCAGGAGATCGCCTACGCGATGGCCAATGCGATCGCGGTGCTCGACGCCGTGCGCGCGCGCCCCGACGTGCCGAAGCAGGCGCTGCCGCGCGTGGTCGGCCGCATCTCGTTCTTCCTGAACGCCGGCATCCGCTTCGTCGAGGAACTCTGCAAGTGCCGCGCGATGGGCGAGTTGTGGGACGAGATCACGCGCGAGCGCTACGGCGTCGAAGACGCCACGTTGCGCCGCTTCCGCTACGGCGTGCAGGTGAACAGCCTCGGTCTCACCGAGAGCCAGCCCGAGAACAACATCATCCGCATCGTGCTCGAAGCGCTGGGCGTGACGCTCTCGCGCGACGCGCGCTGCCGTGCGCTGCAACTGCCGGCGTGGAACGAGGCGCTCGGTCTGCCGCGCCCGTGGGACCAGCAGTGGTCGCTGCGCATCCAGCAGGTGCTGGCCCTCGAGACGGATCTGCTCGAATACGGCGACCTCTTCAACGGGTCGCCGGTCGTCGCCGCGAAGGTCGCGGATCTGAAGCGCGCCGCTCGCGAAGAGATGGAACGCGTGCTGGCGATGGGCGGCGCGGTGGCGGCCGTCGAGAACGCGTACATGAAGCGGCGCCTGGTCGAGTCGCAGACGGCGCGACTGCGCGCCATCGAGCACGGCGAACTCCAGGTGATCGGGCTCAATTGCTTCACCGAGACGGCGGCCTCGGCTCTGGTGGAAGGCGCGCACTCGATCCTGCGCATCGACGAGTCCGCCGAACGCGATCAGGTCGAACATCTGCGCGCCTTCCGAGGAAGGCGACACGACGCCGACGTGCAGGCCGCGCTCGCGTCGCTGCGCGATGCGCTCGCGAGCGGCCAGAACGTGATGCCGCCGTCGATCCGCGCGGCCCACGCGGGCGTCACCACCGGCGAATGGGCGGGCGTGTTCCGCTCGCTCTACGGCGAGTACCGCGCGCCGACGGGCGTCGCGGTGAGCGTCGCACCCGCCGCCGACGAAGCACTCACGGGGCTGCGCGAACAGATCCGCCGCCTCGGCGAGCGGCTCGGCCGGCCGCCCAAAATGCTGATCGGCAAGCCCGGCCTCGACGGCCACAGCAATGGCGCCGAGCAGATCGCCGTGCGCGCCCGCGACGTCGGCATGGAAGTGGTCTACGAGGGCATCCGGCTCACGCCCGGCGAGATCGTGTCGTCGGCGCGCGACGAAGGCGTGCACGTGATCGGGCTCTCGATCCTGTCGGGCTCGCACGGCGTGCTGGTCGTCGACGTCCTCGAAGGGCTGCGCAAAGCGGGCCTCGAACGCATCCCCGTGGTGGTCGGGGGGATCATCCCCGAGGACGACGCAGCAAAGCTCCGCGCAGCCGGCGTCGCGCGCGTCTACACGCCGAAGGACTTCGACCTCAACGCAATCTTCGGTGAGATCGCGCAGCTCGTGGCGGAGTCGGCCGCTGCCTGAACTTCCCGATCTGGCGCAGCGGCTATTGCGCCGCGATCGCGACGCGGTGCCCGAAGCGTTGAACCTGCTCGACGATCGCCGCCCCGGCCAGCGCGAAGCGGCGCTCGCGCTGCTCGACGCGCTCGAATCCAAGATCTCGCGTAGCGAAGCGAAGCCGAGCGGCGCGGTTCTTCGAGACGCGCCGCGCATCGGTCTCACGGGTGCGCCGGGCTCCGGCAAGTCGACGCTGCTCGACGCGCTGGTTCGCGCGCTGCGCAAGCGCAACGAAACGGTGGGGATCGTCGCGGTCGATCCGTCGAGCCGCGTCTCGGGCGGCGCGCTGCTCGGCGATCGCGCGCGTGTCCGCGCAGGGGCCGGCGACCGCGGCGTCTTCCTGCGCTCGATGGCCGCGCGCGAGCGACTCGGCGGACTCGCCGACGCCACCTGGCCCTCGGTCGCCGTGCTCGCCGCCGTCTTCGACCGCGTCTTCGTCGAGACGGTGGGCGTCGGCCAATCCGAGGCGGAAGTCGCGGGGCTCGTCGACACGCTGGTCTTCGTCGCGCAGCCGGGCGCGGGCGACGTGCTGCAGTTCATGAAGGCCGGCATCCTCGAACACCCGGACGTGTTTGCGGTGAACAAGGCCGACCTCGGCGCCGTGGCCGAACGCACCGCGAGCGAGCTGCAAGCGGCGCTCGCGATGAGCGCGCGCGACGCCACGGGCTGGCAGCGCCCGGTGCTGCTGGTTTCGGCGCGCGACGGGCGCGGCATCGGCGAGCTGGTCGCGGTGCTCGACGCCCACCGCGCGCACCTCGTCGCGAGCGGCGCGCTCGCAGAGCGGCGCAAGCGAGCGCGCAGCAGCTTCGCGCTCGACGCGCTCGAGCGGCGCTACGGAACCTTTGGCATCGAACGCCTCGGCGGTCGCGAAGCCGTGCGCGCGCGCCTGCTCGCCGAACCGGAGGGCGGCGGCAACGCCTTCGGACTCGGCCTCGCGCGCGAGATCGAAGCGGCGCTCGGAAAGTCTCGATGAAGGCGCGCGCGAAGCGGGCGTCGGTGGTGCGCGCGGGCCGCGTGCTGCGCATCGCGGAGCGGACGATGTCGCGCCCGACCGCGCCGTATCGCGAGGGCGCGGTGATCGCTTGGGTACGCGCCTTCGCCGCGCAGAACTCCCATCTCGTGCTGCGCAGCGACCCGCACGGCAATCTGGAGTTGCGTCGGCGCGGCGTGCGCAGGACCGCCACGCCACTGGTGCTGGCGGCGCACATGGATCACCCGGGCTTTCGCGCGCTGCGCTGCACGCGCCTTCCGGGACGCCGCGGATTCGCGGTGAGCGCGCTCTTTCTCGGCGGCGTGCGCGGCGCGTTCTTCGCCGGCGGGCGCGCGCGGTTCTACATCGGCGCGGGCGAGGACGAAGCGCGCACGGTTGCGGCGCGCGTCCTGCGCGCGCGTCCCGATCCGAAGAGCGGCACGCTGCGCGTCCGGCTCGAAGCGCGCTCCACCGTCCCGCGCGGGAGCTTCGGTGTCTGGGACCTGCCCGCGTTCCGACGCTCGCGACGCGACCCGGACCTGCTCGAAACGCGCGCCGCCGACGACCTGGCGGGCGTCGCGGCGATCCTCGCGGTGCTGGAATGTGTCGAGCGCATCGACCCCGCTCGGCGCGTCGACCTGCGCGCGCTCTTCACGCGCGCCGAAGAGGTCGGCTTCGTCGGCGCGATCGCGGCGGCGCGCGGTGGCCGGCTGCCGGCCGGCGCGCGCATCGTCGCGATCGAAGCCAGCAAGGCGCTGCCCCACGCGCCGCAGGGCGCCGGGCCGATCCTGCGCGTGGGCGATCGCACATCGGTGTTCGATGACGGTCTCACGCGCTGGCTGGCGCGCGTCGCGGCCGAGCTGGCCGGCGCGCGGGGCAATCGCTTCGCGTGGCAGCGGCGGCTGATGGACGGCGGCACCTGCGAGTCCACCGCCTACCAGCTCTACGGCTACCGCTCTGCGGCGCTCTGCGTGCCGCTCGGCAACTATCACAACATGAGCGAGCGCGGGCGCATCGCGATGGAGTCGATCCGGCTCTCCGATCTCGTCGGACTGGTGCGCTTCTTCGAGGGCATGATCCAGCGCGACGCCGATTGCCCGCGCGCGGGAGCCGCCGACCCGCTGCGCACGCGGCTCGAGAGACGCTTCCGACGCGGAGCGCGCGATCTCGCCCGGGATCCGTCTCGATGAGCTTCGTTCGCCTGCGGCTCACTGCGCGCTCCCGTCGGGAGCTTGCGCGATGAGTTCCGCAAGCAAGGTTCTGCGCACTGTGCTGCTCGCGCTGCTCTTCGCGTTCGTCGTGGGCTTCGGCGTCGGCACCTGGCTGCGCTGCCAGATGGAGAAGCCTCCGACCTACATCGGTGCGGCTCCCGCCATAGAACGCACAGGCTGACGTTCCAGGGTTCTGGTGGCTGCACCTGGGATGGAGAACAAACGGGAATCCTCATTCGCGTGCGCGAGTTTCGACACCTCTTGGAGACACAGAGCGCCCCCGGAGACACCGGCGTCGCGAAGCCAAGATCCTCGCGGGCCCGTACTCGTTCCATTCGAGCACGAGCGTGGCGAATGGAGCCGGTCACTCCATCTGGTCCAGACGGACATTGTTCTGGGTACTACTGCTCTATCGATTGCCCTTCGAGGCATGCCTGCTGACTCGCGCCACCAGATTGAGGGCGGCACCCGGAGTCTTGAGGCGCGTGCCCTTCATCAGGGCCGCGACGTCCCCGTCCTTCGTGAAGGCCGTCACCGCAGCGATCTGCTCGCGGCTGGGCGCGGCCGTCTCCTTGCGGGTGCGGGTCCGATCCTCGGCGTAGAGCCTGAGGAACCTAGCGGGATCCGAACCCAGCTTCGCTACGACCCGAAGCACCTTCGCCGTGCTGAGGATCTTCGGCGTTTCCCTGGTCCTTGATTCGCGCTTCTTTCGTGCGGCCATGATCTTGGTCCTTTCACTTCATACGCACTGTACGAGAAATACATCATATCCCATATATCATCAAGAACCTTCTTGTTGTCGATTTTTTACTTACATCGCATCTGCAAGATGTTCCCAAGACCTCGACAGTGATTGAGCATGAGCATCACAGGGGTATGGCGTCTGCGAGCGGGTGCGTGCGCGAGTCGCCGACCCCGCAGCCACTCGAGGTGCGCCCGCGTCCACATCTTGCGCCCGAGCGTCCACCGCAGCCTGCGTCGCAGCATGAACTTCGAGAGCCGATGCTTCACGCGCTTCTCGTCGCCCTTCGCCGCCTCGCGCGCGCGACACAGATCGCGCGCCGCCTCTTGCTCCAGCGTCGTCGCGCGGACCGGCGTCAGAAGCCCCGCCCGCAGCAGCTCGGCGAGCTTGCGGGCATCGCGCCGGTCCGTCTTGATGCGATCACCCGGCTTGGTCGGAAGCAACGCCGTCGCCACGCCCATGCAGCCACCCCGAGCGCCTCAAGCTGACGCATCGGCCCGTACCCCAGTGGCACGACGCCGGTTTTTCCATTTGGTTCAGGCCTTGCGGCCTTCCCACTCGATGTCGGGCACGCCAACGCGGTGGTTGGCGACGCGCGCCAGCACGAAGAGCAGGTCCGAGAGGCGATTCAGGTAGCGCACGGCGTTCGGTGCGAGCGACTCGACGCGACCCAGCGCAACGGTGCGGCGCTCGGCGCGCCGGCACACGGTACGCGCGAGGTGGAAGGCGGCGGCACTCGGCGTCCCGCCCGGCAGCACGAAGCGCTCGAGCGGCGGCAGCTCGGCTTCGAAGCCGTCGATGCACGCTTCGAGCGCCGCAATCACGGCATCGCCCGGTTCGTGCATCCCCGTCGCGTCGCGGTGACGGGCTTCGGGCGTCGCGAGATACGCACCCAATTCGAAGAGGCTGCGCTGCAGGCTCTGCACGAACTCGCGGAGATCGGCTTCGCCGGTGGCGGCGGCGCACAGACCGAGCGTCGCGTTCAACTCGTCGACGGCCCCATAGGCTTCGACACGCAGGTGATCCTTGGGAACGCGACCGCTGCCAAAGAGATCCGTTTCGCCCGTGTCACCGCGGCGCGTGTAGAGCTTCATCCGCGGCGCATTTCCTCGTCGATGCGGCGGTCGAGTTCGGGATCCGGCGGCGCCGCGACCGTCGCCGGCGCGGTTTGCGCCGAGCCGCCCTGGCGCCGCAGGAAGATCACCAGCACCAGCGCACCGACGGCGACGCCCACGACCGGGATCACGTAGGCCGCGAGTCCGAAGCCGCTCGCCTTCGGCGCTTGCAGGATCACGTCGCCGAACTGCTCGTAGAGCTGCGCTTCGACCTCCGCGCGGGGCCGGCCCGCCGTCTCCTGCGTGGCGATCCACTCGCGCAGTTCGGCGGCCTGGCTGCTCGTGCAATCGAGCAGCGACCGCCCCGGGCAGTACGGGCTCATCAGCGAGTTCCACAAGTCGTAGTGCCAGGATTGCGCGGCATCGTCCGCCGCGAGTGCCGGCTGCGCCGCCAGCGCGCAGGCGACCGCCCCGATCGCGATTAGCACACGAACGCTGCGCGAGAAGCGTCTCAACACGGTTTCTCCTCGCGCGGCGTTTCGCCCGCGCTCATTTCATCAGATGTCCCAGAGGAGCTGACCCGACCGCTCCTGGCAGGCGTCGTCGCGTTGCAGCTGGAGGTGCGGCGACTCGATCTGCACTTTCGAGCACGGCGGTATCGGATGGGTGAGCCACACGTTGCCGCCGATCACCGAGCCGCGGCCGATCACCGTTTCGCCGCCGAGGATGGTGGCGCCGGCGTAGATCGTGACGTCGTCTTCGAGGGTGGGATGCCGCTTGACACCGCGCAGCAGCTGCCCCTTGCGCGGCGCCAGCGCGCCGAGCGTCACTCCCTGGTAGATCACCACGCGGTCGCCGATCTCGCAGGTCTCCCCGATCACGACGCCGGTGCCATGATCGATGAAGAAGCGGCGGCCGATCTTCGCGCCCGGGTGGATGTCGATGCCGGTGCGTGCGTGCGCGGCCTCGCTCATCACGCGCGGCACCAGAGGCACACCGATCCGATACAGCTCATGCGCGACGCGGTAGGTCGCCACGGCCCGAAGGGACGGATACGCAGTGACGATCTCTGCGTAGCTCTTGGCAGCCGGATCGCCCTCAAAAGCAGCTTCGACGTCTTCCGCGAGCCGCGCGCGCACGGCCGGCAGCCGTGCGAAGAAGCGCTCGACGATGACCCTCGCTTCGAAGCCGGGCGCCAGCGTCACGGTCGCGAGGATCTTCCGGAGACGGTCGGCGAGCGCGGGAAGCACGGCGCGCAGTGCCGAGCGATCGCGCTGGTGCAGGATCAAAGCCAGCATGCGATCCGACCAGTCGACGACTTCGCTGCGGTCCGGGAAGCCCTCTGCCGCGGCCTTCGCGAGCGCGTCACCGCTCGTCGCACTGAGCGCCTGAATGGTGGCTTCGAGGACATCATCCGACAGGCTTCGGCTCATGCCTGACTCCCATGGGGCGCGCTTCCCTGCATCACCTGCCAGCATAGCGCGACCCCCGAGGTCGCCGATCGGACCTGCCCACGCGCGATCTGCGCGCCTATAATGCGCGCCGCTGGCGATCTTCGAGAACGAGGTCCATTGCCGACCGTCTACAGCCACTCGCGGCTGGCCTGCTTCGAGAAGTGCAAGAAGCAGTTCCACTACCGCTACATCGAGAAGCGGCCGGTCGACACCGAGTCGATCGAGGCGTTCGTCGGCAAGCGCGTCCACGAAGTGATCGAGAAACTGAATCGATTCGTCGAGCGCGGCGTCGTCCCGTCGCTGCCCAAGGTGCTCCAGCGCTTCCGCACGGACTGGGAGGAGCAGTTTCAGGCCGAGCGCGTGCGCATCGTGCGCGCGGAGAACCCGCCCGCGGTCTACCGGGAGAACGGCGAGCGCTGCCTCGGCAACCACTATCGCCGCAACTATCCCTTCGACCGCGACGAGAGCCTCGGCATCGAGCAGCACGTCGGCTTTGCGCTCGACGGCGACGGTCGCTACCGCGTGCGGGGCATCATCGACCGCGTGGTGCGCGCGGCCGACGGCGCCGTCGAAATTCACGACTACAAGACCGGCCGCTGGGTGCCGTCGCAGCAGGAACTCGACCAGGACCGCCAGCTCGCGCTGTACCAGATCGGCGTCGAGGCTCGCTATGAAGGCACCGCGACGGTGCGACTGGTGTGGCACTACCTGCTGCGCGACCAGCTGCGCGTCTCGACGCGCACACCCGAGCAGCTCGACGAGCTGCGCGCGCACACCATCGAGCTGATCGATCGCATCGAAGCCGAGCGCGACTTCGAGCCGCAGCCGAGCGCGCTCTGCTCGTGGTGCGAGTTCAACGACGTGTGCCCCGCGATGCGGGCGAATGCGTCTGACACTGCACCGCCCGCGGCGGTCGAGAGCTCGCCCGAGACCAGCGTCGCGACTCGGCATCAACTCGCGCTCTTCTAGAACGCAGGACGAGGAGAAAGGGGACGGTCCTCGTCGAGGACTGGCTTTGGAGTTGGGGGACACACATCCGCGAGGTCTGTCCCTCGAGTCCTCAGCCCGTCCATAGCGAGGACCGTCCCCTTTCTCCACTCCCCTTTCTCCACCTTTCTCCACGTGCGCTAGGGTGGGTGGTGATGGGACTTCGTGTCGAGCGGATTCCGACCTGGAAGGACAACTACACGTATCTGCTCGTCTGCGACGAGACGGGGGATGCGGCGGTGGTGGACGCGCCTGAGGTGGAGCCGGTCGCGCGGCGCGTGGAGAAGACCGGCGCGCGCGTGAGCCAGATCCTCTCGACGCATCATCACCCCGATCACTCGATGGCGAACCCCGAGCTGGCGAAGCGCTACTCCGCGCCCGTGCTCGGGCACGCGTCGGACCGCGAGCGACTGCCCGGCTTCACGCGCGGCCTCGAGGAAGGCGACACGGTCGCCGTCGGCAACCAGGTCGCGCATGTGCTGCATATCCCAGCACACACGCGCGGTCACATCGCATATGTCTTCGACGACGCGCTCGCGGTCTTCTCCGGCGACACGATGTTCGCGGCGGGCTGCGGCCGGCTCTTCGAGGGCACGCCGGCGATGATGTTCGCCGCGTTCGCGAAGCTCGGCGCGCTGCCCGACGCAACGCGCGTCTTCTGCGGGCACGAATACACGGAATCCAATCTCGTGTTTGCCGCGCACGTCGAGCCCGAGAACCTCGCCGTGCGGCGGAAGCTCGATCGGGTGCGCAAAATGCGCGAGCATGCCGCCGCCGACTGGCACGACGCCACGGAGACCGAGATGACCGTCCCCTCCACGTTGGCCGAGGAACGCGCGACCAACCCGTTCCTGCGCGCGCCCGACGTGGCAGAGCTGGGTCGCCGCCGCGCGCGAAAAGACGATTTCAGGGGCTAGCGAGTTTGGCGCGCATCCCGCCTCCTGCTCCCGCCAGCGCGGCCCGCTCGACGCTGCGGCACCGCGTCGCGTTCTACGAAACCGACGCGATGGGAATCGTCCACCACGCCAACTACGTGCGCTTCCTGGAACTGGCGCGCGTGGTCTGGATGGACGAACACGATCGCCCGTATCGCGAATACGCCGCTGAAGGCCTGCACTTCGCCACCACCCACGTCGAGGTCGACTACCGCAAGAGCGCGCGCTTCGACGACTGGCTCGACGTCACGACCTGGATGGAGTGGATGCGCGGCGTGTCGCTGCGGATGGCGTACGAGGTCCGGCGCGGCGACGAACTCGTCGCGACCGCCGCCACCGAGCACGCGATGGTCGATCTCGACGGCCGCCCGCGGCGGATCCCGGCGGAGCGTCGCGCAGTCCTGCTGCAGCGCGTCGCGCCGCGCTCCACCTAGCGTCGCAACAGGCTCGGCAGCAAGCGGCCGACCACCGATCGCATCTGCGTCTCGGACCACTCGGTGACGCGCTGGATGGCGTCGAGCGCGTCGCCCTGCCCCGACCAGTGCGAACGCACCACGTCGGGATGCACGTAGTTGAGGACGCGCGAGAGAGCAGCCGCGACGATGAAGAGATCGTCGAGCAACCCGATCGGCCCGAACACGAAGGCCGGCAGGACGTCGAGCGGCGAGAGCACGTAGCCAACACTGAGTACCGCGATCGCCTTGCCGCCCAGCGGCACGCGCTCGTCCCGCAGCAGACGCAGCAGCAGCACGGTGAGATCGGGCAACAACAGCAGCAGATCGCGCGCGCCCGAGCGGCGGCCGGGCCGCCTCGCGACGATTCCCGCGCGCAGCCGGTCGTAGATCCGGCGCTCACGGCGATCCATCTCGATCGTCACCTTCGCTTCGGCCTTCTTCATCCCGCGATCCCCTCGCCCCCGTCCACGCGGATCACGTTGCCGGTGATCCAGTCGCAGCCCGGCTCGCTGAGCGCCACCAGGGCTCCTGCAACGTCGCTCGGCTGGGTGAGCCGTCCGTACGGATTCCTGGCGCGTGCGCTCTCGAGCAGCCGCTCGTGGCCGGGAATCTTGCGAACCGCGGGCGTGTCGGTGACGCCCGCACAGATCGCGTTGGCGGTGATCGCGGCGGGCGCGAGTTCGAGCGCCAGCTGCCGCACGGTCGCTTCGAGCGCCGCCTTGGCGATGCCCACCGGCCCGTAGCGCGGGATGGCGCGGGTGCCGCCCTCGCTCGTCATCGCGAAGACGCGCGCGCCGCGTTCGAAGAGACCGGCGCCGTAGACCGCCTGTGTCCAGCCGATCAGCGACGTCGCCATCACATCGAGCGTCATGGCGACCTGCGCGCTCGACACCGCGTCCTTCGGCTCGGCCGCGACCAGCGCTTTCAGCGTGCCAAACGCGAGCGAATGGAGCAGTACGCGCACGCGCGGCCCGCCGCGCAGCAGCGCGCCGAGTTCGGCGACGATCGCTTCGCGCTGCTCGGCATCGGCGGCGTTGGCATTCCAGAAGCGCGCGCGGCGGCCCGCCGCTTCGACGTCTCGCACGACGGCTTCAGCCAGCGGCAAGGTCACGCGGCGATCGAGGTGGACACCCGCGACGTCGAGCCCGGCCCGCGCGAAGCTGCGCGCGGCCGCGGCGCCGAAACCGCTCGACGCGCCGAGAATCAGACACCAGCCGGGTTCGATCGCCATCGCGCTACTTCCGCCTCGGTACCCGCACGGTGGGCTCGGCCTGCTCGATGCGGATCGTGGGCACGCTCGTCGTTGCGAACCATCCGACCATCGCGCGCCCCTCCACCGGGCCGAACGAAACGCCCATCCAGCGCGCGAGCGCCGGCGCGACATCGGTCTGTCGCAGCTCGGGCACGCGCAAGCCGCGGCGCAGGCCGGGGCCCCATGCGACGAAGCCGGTCGCCATGTGCGGATCACTGGCCGCGTAGCCGCCCGCGCTCGCAACCGATGCCGGCGCGAGCAAGGGGCCCTTCGCCGCATCGGCGAAGACGTAGCCGGGCTCGGCCTCGAGACCGAACCACGCTTCGGGATCTGCGCCGCGTTCCAGCATGTCCCGGGCAGACATTACGTGGAAGACGCCGCTTTCGTTCGCAGCCGCGTCGAGAGCGCGACGCGCCAGCAGCGCGGCGTCGTCGCTCTTGGCGTACACGAAAGCAGAGCCGCCATTCGAGTGCGCGACCGCGTCGAAGCTGCGCACGCCGCTGCCCGACGCGACCAGCAGACCCGCCTCGGCGAGCGCGACGTTGGCGCGAATCTCGGTGTGCACCGGCATCGCGCCGTGGTCGCCCGCGACGGCGATGCCCGTCGTGTCGAGCAGGCCCGCGTCGCCGAGGCAGCGCACCAGGCGACCCAGTTCTGCGTCGCTCGCGGCGAACGCAGCGTGCGCCGGCTCCGAGTCCGGGCCCGCGCCGTCGAGTGCGAGCTGCGTCTGCGAGAGCCGCAACAGGACGAGACCCGGCGCGGGCTCGGCGAGCAGCAGCGCGCAGGCCATCGTGACGAGCGCCGCGTCGCGCGCGGCGCCGGGCGACGCCGCGGCGGGATCGCCACCGCCGGCGCGGCGCGCGAACTCCGCGGCGCGCCCGGCGCCGCTTCTCGCGAGTGCATCGAGCCAGTTCCCGCCCGCCGGAACCACCAGATCGGGCGCGAGATCGGCGATCGCCGCACCGCCGGTCGTCGGCCAGTCGAGTGACGCCACCGTGCGGCCCTGCTCTGCAACCGCCTGCCAGAGCGATGCCACGCGCAGGTCCGAGGCCTGGTCGAGTCCCGCGGCCGCGATGCCGTGCTTCGCGACCGAGACACCCGTGACGAGCGTGGCGTGCGCCGGGTACGACGCCGGCGGGAAGACCGGCCGCATCGACTCGGCCGCCACGCCCTGCTGCGCCAACGCTGCGAGCGTCGGCATCGAACGCGCGCCATCGGCCGTGAGATAGCGAGCAGGCGCGAGGCCGTGGATCGAGACGAGCAGCACACGCGCGGGCTGTGCCAGCGCAGCCGGAGCGGGCAGCGCGACCGGCGAACGCGCCGCCGCGCCGGGCACGCGCGGGCCACCGCCCGTCGCGCAGGCGGACGTCGCGAGCAACAGCACGACGAAGGCGCGGAGCGTCCTCACGCGGTCTGGCGCCGTCGCGCGGCGCTCATCCGCTGAACACGCCGTGGCGTTCGCGCAAGCCGCGCTCGAAGAGCTTCTCGATGGCGGTCTTCACGGTCTCGACCTTCTCGTCGATGATGGCGTCGTCGTCGGTCGGTGAGCCCTGGAAGTGCAGCGGCTCGCCGAAGTACACGTGGTACTTGACCGGCATCGGCAAGATCCCGAGCGGGCCGAGCAGCGGGAACGTGGCGGTGATCGGAAACGCCGGCATGCCGAGCAGCCTGCCGAGGCGCTCGAAGTTCGCGAACCCCGGGTTCTGCTCCTCGGAGCCGATCACCGCGACCGGCACGATCGGCGTCTGCGCTTCGAGCGCGAGGCGCATGAAACCGGTCCCGAAGCGCTGCAGCTCGTAGCGCTCCTTGTAGAGCTTGTTCATGCCTCGCACGCCTTCCGGGAACACCAGCACGCACTCGCCGGCTTCGAGCATCTCGCGACAGGTGTCGGGCGTTCCCGAAGCGGCGCCGGCGCGCGCGGCATACACCGACACCCACGGCAACTCCGAGACCCAGTATTCCGCCATCCCGCGCACGAGGCGCGGCGGCTCCGCCTCGAGCAGCATCGCGAGCGCGATCATCGCGGCGTCGAAGGGAAGCTGCCCGGCGTGGTTCGCGATCAGCAGCGCGCGACCCGGCGGGACGCGCTCGATGTCGTGGGTCTCGACGCGGAAGTAGTACTTGTAGAGTGCTAGCGCGGGAAGCACCGTCTCGCGCACCGTCGCCGGGCAGAGCCCCCACGGGTCGTAGCCGAACTCGTTCAGGCGCGTCGGAATCTTGCGGATGCGGTCGTCGAGTTCGCGGCGGAGGTCGCGCACCGAGAGCGGGAGGAGTCCGCCCAGGAGGTCACCGAGCGCTCGCCTGAAACCCCGAGTCGCCATCAGCGGCGCACGCTGTGGAAGATCTCTTCGAGCCCGAAGAGAGGGCGGAAGCCGGTGGCGTCGACGAAGCGCTTGCCCGAGAGCGTCACGGGATACTTGATGTAGTCCATCGCCCCAGCGGGATACGGGACCATGCCCCAGCGGAAGAGCCGGTCGATCAGCGGGCGCATCAGCGGCTCGGGCATCGGCCACGCGGTGCTGCCGGCCTCGCGAATCGCGACCGAAACCGGCACCGCTCCGGGTCCGACGACGTTGAAGACGCCCTGCAGTCCGTGCTGGAGCGTGAGCGCGATTGCCTCCGAGACATCCTCTTCGTGGATGAACTGCATCATCGGGTCGAAGCCCATCACGGTGGGGACGCGTCGCTGGCGCAGGTACTCGCCGATCATCGAGTGCACGTAGTAGCCGAGCACGTTCACGGGGCGGAGCACGGCGGTGCGGATGTGCGGGTACTTCCAGATGAAGGCCGAGGTGAGCGTGTCGACCTCGACCAGGTCGCGCATCTCCGGGTAGGAGCGCGTCGCGCCGAGCGGGGAGTCCTCGTCCATGTAGAACGGGTTGTCGGCCGCGGCGCCGTAGACGTAGCTGCTCGAGATCATCACGAGCTTCTGGATGCCATAGTGCACGCAGTGGTCGAGGAGCTGCTTGGTGCCGCGCACGTTGACGTCGTGACGCACCTGCTCGGAGACGCGGAAGTGGCGGACCATTCCCATGTGGACGACGGCGGTCGGTTGCTCGGTGCGGAAGACATCCTCGAACTTGCGCTTGCGCAGATCCACCTGGTGGACGGCGACGTTCTTGGGCCGTCCCTCCCACGCCACCCGGTCCACGCCGCAGACCTCGAAGGAGTCCAGAAGGCGGCGGGCGAGCAGTCGCCCCTGGCCTCCCGAAATCCCCGTGATCAGAACCTTTTCCATTGGATCTCCGCGGAGTTGGCGCTTCATCGTAACCCGCGAGCCCAGACCGGGCCAGCGGCATTCCGGAGCCGGCGTGGTATAAGAATCGGCCCCGAAGGCGAGGGACCGTGGTCGAACCGTCTGCGCGATTCCAGGAAGTCCAGATCCCGCTCGACGAGCCGGTCGACGGCGTCGCGGCGGTATCCGGTGTGCTCGGCGTGCCTGAGTGGTGGCCCACGGGTTCGCGCGTGGGCGTCGTGCTCGCGCACGCCTCGGGTCGCAGCATGCAGGAGCCGCTGGTGGAAGGGATCCAACGCGGTCTCACCGAGCGGAAGTACCTGGCACTGCGCTTCAACTTCCCATTTGCGGAGGCCGGAAAATCGCGCGCCGACGCAATGCCCGTGCTCGAGAGTGCGTTCCGTCATGCGGTGGCGGTGTTGAGTCGCGATCCGTCGGCTTCGCCGGCGCATCTCTTCGTCGGCGGCATCGGTCTCGGCGCGCAGGTGGCAGTGCGGGCCGCCGCGACCCGCCTGCGCGTCGACGGCGTCTTCGCGCTCGGCTACCCGCTCCACGCGCGCGACGAACCGACCAAGCACGTGCGCGCCGAACCGCTGTACCGGCTGGTCGCGCCGATCCTGTTCGTCCAGGGCTCGCGCGATCGCAACTGCGATCTCGAAGCGCTGCACCGCACGCTCACCCGCGTCGGCGTGCCGAAGACGCTGCACGTGATTCCCGAAGCGGACAACATGCTCGCCGTGCCGCGCCGTTCGGGCCGGCCGGCCGAGGACGTCCATCGAGAGGTGCTCGAGGCGGTGGACATCTGGATGCGCAGCGTGCTCGGCGCGTGACGAGTTCCAGCGCGAGCGATCTCTACTTCGTGCAGGAGCCGGTCGGCGAGATGGCGAACCTCGCCTACCTGATCGGCTCGCACGCGACACGCGAGGCGCTGCTCGTGGA
>JAGSPS010000026.1 GCA_018262315.1 Deltaproteobacteria bacterium
CTGCGCATCGTCCTCGAGTTCGCCGGCCGTCACTTCGATCGCGCGGCGATCTTCTGGTTGCGCGACGGCGAGGCGCAGGCGATGGCGCAGGTGGGCCTGGCTTCGGCGGGCGGTCCCGACGACGAGGCCCTGCTCGAGCTGTGCGTGTCGGTCGACGAGTCCGCTTGCTTCCGCAAGGTGTGCGCGAGCCGTGCGCCGCTGCGCCTCACGCCGGAAGGGGAAGGCGACCTCGCGCTGGTTGCGCGACTCGGCGCCGCGACGCCCACCGAACTGTACGTCGCACCGATCGAAGCGGGTGAGGAAGTCGCGGCGCTGCTCTACGCCGACAACGTCTTCACGCGTCGTCCGCTCGGTGATACCAGCGCACTCGAGGTGATGCTCCACGAGGGCGGGCTGGCGCTGGATCGCGCCGTCCTCGAGCGGGCCCTCGAAGAGGTCGAAGCCGGACGCAGTCCGGCAGCCGCGACGCCGGGAAACTCCGAAGCATGACGTCGGCTGCCGATTCTCAAGAGCGGCGGCGGCCCGGCCGATACCGGCGTGGATCCGACACGCCCGTGGGCGCAACGTCCCAGGGAGAGGTTGCGTGCATCACATCCTGATCGTCGAGGACTCCCCGACGATGCGATCGCTGGTCGTGTCGGCGCTCGAGGACATCGGTCTGCCGGTGCGGATCAGCGAGGCATCGAGCGGTTTCGAGGCGCTGCGCGAGCTGCCGCGCGGTGACTACGATCTGATCGTCACCGACATCAACATGCCCGACATCAACGGACTCGAGCTGATCTCGTTCGTCCGCCGCAACGCCGCCTATCGCTCGATTCCGCTTCTGATCATCTCGACCGAGGGCTCGGAACGCGATCGGGAGCGGGGTCTCGAACTCGGCGCGGACGCCTATCTCGTGAAGCCCTTCGACCCGGCGGCGCTGCGCCGCACGGCGAAGGAACTGCTCGAGAAAGCGCGCGGGGAGTAGCCGGCGTCATGGCGGCGCGTCGCACCCAGAAGCCGGCGCGCAACCGGGCCACGCGCGAGTTCGTCTCCGAGGTCGAAGAGATCCTCGAGCGGATGCGCGCGGACCTCTCGGACCTCGCGGACGCGCGCGCGGGCGGCCGCCTAGACCCCGAACTCGCCAACCGGCTGTTCCGCTCCGCGCATTCTCTCAAGGGCATCGCGGGCATGTTCGGCTTCGAGGGCGTGAGCGATCTGGCGCATCACATGGAGGACATCCTCGATGGGTTGCGGATGGGGAGGCTCCCGCCGGGTGCGCCCGCGCTCGCGTTGCTCGACGAGGTGGTCGAGGTCGTGGCGGGGCTGCTCGGAAGCGGGGAAGGCGAACTCGCCGCCGGCGCGCTGGCGCAGGTCCAGGCGCTGATCGAACGCATCGTCGCGTCGCTGGCGAGCGAAGCTCCGCCCGCTGCGGACGACGACCTCGACGGCATCGACGCCAGCATCCTGCGCGCGCTCACCGAGTACGAAGAGCACCGGCTGCGCGAGAGTCTGCGCGCCGGTCGCGCCATCCATCTCGTCGAAGCGAGCTTCGAGATCCTCTCGTTCGAGGAAGGGCTCTCGGAGTTGACGGGATCGGTGCGTGCGCTGGGCGAGGTGCTCTCGACGCTGCCGGCGCCCGGGGATTCGCCGGACTCGCAGATCCGCTTCTCGCTCTTGGTCGCGACGGAGTGCGACGCCGCCGAACTCGGTTCCCGGATCGACCTCCCGAACGCCATGGTGCGCGCGATGCGCGCGAGTCGTGCCACCCCCACGCAGCCGGGGAGTGCGGCGCCCGCCGCCTCTGCACCCACCGAATTGCTGCGCGACGCATCGCCCGGCGAGTCGCCGCGCGCGGACGGTGGCTCGGAGATCGAATCGCTGAAGTCGATCAGCGAGACGGTTCGCGTCGACATCCGCAAGCTCGACGAACTGATGAACCTGGTGGGCGAGCTGGTGATCCAGCGCGGCGCGATCGGTTCGCTCGCGGATCGGCTGCTCGCGGACCCCGCAACGGCGCGCGCCGGCCTCGAACTCTCGAAGCTCCACAAGTCGCTCGAGCGGCGCCTCACCGACCTGCAGGCGGGTGTGCTCGAAGTGCGCATGGTGCCGCTGCGCCAGGTCTTCGAAAAACTCTCGCGGGTGGTGCGCCGCTTGCGCCGCGATCTCGGCAAGGACGTGCGGCTCGACATCCGCGGCGGCGACACCGAACTCGACAAGTTGATCGTCGAACAGCTCGCCGATCCGCTCATGCACGTGGTGCGCAACGCCTTCGACCACGCCATCGAGCCTGCCGCCGACCGCGCTTCGGCCGGCAAGCCGGCCGAAGGCTCGATCCGCCTCGAAGCGCTCCAGCGCGGCAATCACGTGGTGATCGAAGTGGCGGACGACGGACGCGGCATCGACCCCGAGGCCGTGCGCCAGCGCGCCCACACGCTCGGGCTGATCGAGCAGGACGCCGTGCTCTCGCGCAAGGAGGTCCTCGACCTGATCTTCGCGCCGGGACTCTCGACCACCACCGAGGTGACGGAGACCAGCGGCCGTGGTGTCGGAATGGACGTGGTGCGCGAGAACGTGACGGCGCTCGGTGGCATCGTGCACGTCGATTCGCAGCCCGGCCGTGGCACCACCGTCGTCTTCACGCTGCCCATCACGCTCGCGATCATCCGGGCGCTCACCGTCGGCGTCGCCGACCAGCGCTTCGCGATCCCGCTCACCACGGTGCTGGAGACGATGCTCGTCGATCCCGTCGCGATACAGCGCAGCGAGGGGCGCGAGTTCCTGACGCTGCGCGGCGAACCCCTGCCGCTGCGCCGGTTGCACGCGGAGTTCGGACTCCCCTCACCGCCGGCCGGGGCGCGCGTCGCCGTCGTGGTCGTGGGGCTCGGCGACCTGCGGCTCGGGCTCGTCGTCGACCACCTCGAAGGGCAGCAGGATGCCGTCATCAAGCCGATCCAGGGGCCCGTGCGCAGCGTGCGCGGAATCGCGGGCGCCACCGAACTCGGCGACCTCGGCACCGTGCTGGTGCTCGACGTCGCGTCGCTCGTCGAAGACGCCGCCAAGCGCCGGGAGGCCGCATGAGCATCGAGATCGGGGCACTCGGGCCCGGGCCGTTCGAGGAGTTGGCGCGCAGCGCCGCGTTGCACGGCCAGGAGCCGATCGAGAGCACGTCCGAGCGCGAGCTGCTGGTACTCTGGCTCGACGACGATCCCTACGCGCTGCCCGTCGAACGCGTGCGCGAGATCGTGCGCTGGCGCCCGATCACGCCGGTTCCGCGCGTGCCGGCGGCCGTACGCGGCGTGCTGTCGCTGCGCGGCGAGATCGTGCAGGTGATCGACCTGCGGCTGCGCCTCGGGCTCGCACCGTCGCTCGCCGAAGGGCGGCGCCGCCGCATCGTGGTGTTGCACGGCGACGACGGACAGATGACGGGTCTGCTGGTGGACCGCGTCAGCGAAGTGCTGCGCCTGCGCGACGAGGAGCTGCGCGCGCCGACGGGCCGCGACGCCGGCACGGTCGTGGCGCTGGCGCCGCAGGGCGATCGCTTCGTGTCGGTGTTCGATGTGGACCGCGTGCTCGACCTCGGCGTCGGCGCGTAGCGGAGCGGCGAACCCGATGCAGACGGGGAGCGACGAGCTGAACGTCGAGCTGGCGTGTCTCGAAGTGCGCGGTCAGGTCTACGGCGTGGACGTCCAGCAGGTTCGCGAGATCGTGCGCTCGCAGACGCTGACGCCGCTGCCGCGGGCGCCCGAACTCGTCGAAGGCGTGATCGATCTGCGCGGCGCGATCGTGCCCGTGATCGATCTCGGCCGCGCACTCGGTGGCGAACCGGTCGCCCACGGCGCCGAGGCCCGCATCGCGATCGTCGAGGTCGACGGACTCGCCTTCGGGCTGCGGGCCGACGCGGCCTCCGACGTGCTGGCGGTGACGGGAAGCGATGTGCAATCGCCGCCCGCGCTCGTCGCGCAGGCCGGCTACGACGCGATCCGCGCCGTGGTGCGAAGGCCGGGACAGCCGCCGGTGCTCGTGCTGGCTCTCGAGGCTGTGCTCGAGAGCGTGTACCGATCGGGCCTGCGCGGCTCGTCGCGGCCGCGGGCTTCGGGAGCGTGACGACGACGGTGGCTCGAGCGCCGGCAAGCACAGGCGTCAGGTCGAGACATCGGGAGGGAAACCCGCGCCCACAGGCTCAGTCCTTTCGCGCGGCGACCGATATGGGCAGAGGATCGGCAGGGATCTCGCGCGCGGCGCCCGATCGAGTGGGGGCCGGTGGGGAGTAATTCCCTGAGAGGGAGTTGGCGATGATCGCGGCGTGTCCGAAATGTCAGACCCGCTACCGAGTCGAGCCCGAGCGACTCGGCGCGGACGGCGCGCGCCTGCGCTGCAGCCACTGCAGCGCCGTCTTCCGCGTCCGACTCCCCGCCGCTTCCCACGCGGAAGCCGTTGCCCCCGTCGAGCCGACTCCGCGTCCCGAGCCTTCGCCCGCGAACCAGGGGACTCCCGAAGCGAGCGACCTCGCAAGCGAAGCCGCCGCGTCGGGCGCGGTCGCCCGCAGCCCGCAAGGCGCCGAGGGCGGAGCCAGCGAAGGCCGGCCCGGCCCGCGGAGCGTCGAGCCCCCGAACCTCGAAGCCCCCCACTTCGACCACTCGCGTCTCGTGCTCGTCGCGCACCCGAATCCCGACGCCTGCAAACGCATCGCGGAAACACTCGAACGCGAGGGCCTGCAGGTGCTCGTCGCCCACGACGGCGTGGAAGCGATCCTCTCGATCCAGCGCGCGCTGCCCCGCGCCGTGGTGCTCGACGCGGCGCTGCCGAAGATGTTCGGCTTCCAGGTCTGCGAGCTGCTGAAGCGCAACGAAAGCCTGCGCGTCACGAACGTGTGTCTGCTGGGCGCGATCCATCGCGACGACCGCTACCGCCGCAGCCCCAACGAGATCTACGGCGCCGATTTCTACATCGAAGGACCGTCCCTGCTCGCCGACCTCACGGAGTGGCTCGGCCGCATCGGCTTCGAGCTGCGCACGCAGCGAAGCACCCAGATCCCTGCGCCGGCGCCCGAGCGTCCGCCCGAGGCGACGCGCTCCCAGGGCCCGAGCGAAGCCGGCGATCCGGCGCCCCCCGTCTCCGCGCTGGGCGATGTCGCGCGCGGCGCTGAAGCCGAGCCAAGCGCATCGAGCCCGCACGCGAGCAAGGCCCAGGCGCTTCGTGCCGCGCCGGGCAGCCCGGTCACTCCCGCCGCTGGCCACCCGGTCGCGCGCGCCGTCGAGCCCCAGCCCGTGCCGCTCGGCAGCATCGGTGTCGCCGCGCAGCCGCTCGCCGCCGCGCGCGCCCAGGCCGAGCGACTCGCGCGCATCATCGTCTCGGACATCGTCCTCTACAACCAGGAGAAGTTCGGCGCTGCGGTGCGCAGCGGCGGCGTGCTCGAAGCGATGCGCGACGAGTTGCAGGAAGGGCGCGCGCTGTTCCGCGAGCGCATCGACGCACAGGTGCGCGACGAACGCGACTTCCTCGCCGACGAGCTGTTGCGCGTGGCGCGCGGCCGGGGCATGCCGTGAGCGAGCTCGTCGATCCCCGCCAGCGCGCCAGCATCTTGCACGATCTCGCGAGCGGGGACGAAGAGGTGCGGCGGCTCGCCGTCGAGCTGCTGGTGCTGTTGCCTGCCGACGAAGCGCTGCGGCTGCTGGCCGAGCGGCTCGGCGACGCGAGCTGGCGCGTGCGCAAGGCGGCCGTCGAGTGTTTCGCGAGCGTGCCCGAAGACTGGCCGGCCGCCGACCCCCTGCTCGGGGCGCTCGCCGACGGCGAGAATCCCGGACGTCGCAACGCGGCCGTCGAGGCGCTGGTCCGCATCGGCCGGCGCATGGTCGACGCGCTGCTCGCGGCCAGCGACAGCCCGGACGTCGACGTACGCAAACTGGTGGTGGACGCGTTGGCCGGCATCGGCAGCGAACGCTCGACGCCGCGACTCGCGACGCTGCTCGACGACGAGGACGCGAACGTGCGCAGTGCCGCCGCGGACGCGCTCGCCGCGATCGGCGGCGCCGACGCGCTGCGCGCACTCACGGCGACGGCGCTGCGCGATCGCGAGGAACCGCTGGTGCGCTTCGCCGCGCTGCGGGGTCTCGCGCGACTGGAAGCGCCGCTCACCGCCAACGATCTCGCGTCCGCCCTCGCGGACCCGCTGCTGCGCCCGGTGGCCTTCGGCGCACTCGGGCGCGCGGCGGATCCGGAAGGGCTCGAAGTGCTGCTGAAGGGACTCGAGTCCGGTTCGCGCGCGACGCGCGAGGCGGGCATCGAGGCGCTGCTGCGGGTCGTGTCGCGCTCTGACCCCGAGGATGCGGAGGCTCTGGTCGCGCGGATCCGCGCGACGGCGCGCGGCGCGCAGGCGGCACTCGACGATGCGGTGTTGCGGCTCGCGGACGCCGATCTCGGCACGCGGCTGCTGCTCGCGCAATTCCTCGGCATCGCGGCCACCCCCGAGGTGGTGCTCCCGCTGCTGCGCGCGGCGCGCGCCGACGAAGCGCTCACCGAGGTCGCGCTCGGCGCGCTCGCAAGCCTCGGCGCGCTCGCCGAAGGTCACATCGACGCGCACTGGGACGCACTCGACGGCGAGCTGCGCGGACAGGCGTGCGTCGTCCTCGCGCGCACCGCCGGCGCCCGCGGCGCCGCGCGCCTCGTCGCCGCGCTCGACGAACCCGATCCGGTGTTGCGCGCCGCGGCGGCCAGCGCCCTCGCACACCGCGGCGAGACCAGCGCCGTCGCGCCGCTGGTGCGCCGCCTCCAGCTCGTCACCGAGGACGCCGAGCCCGAAGTCGAGGAGGAACGCGCCGCGCTGATCGACGCGTTGGTGAAGATCGCGACGGCACCGACCGGAGCGTCCGCGTTCGAGGCCGGGCCGAGCCTGGCGGTCGACCTGCTCGCGGCGTCCTTCGAAACCGCCAGCGAGCCGGTTCGGCTCGCGATCGCGCGCGTGCTCGGGGAGGTCGGCGGCCGGCACCACGCAACACTGATGGCGCTGCTCGCGCAGGACCCGAGTCCGGCCGTGCGGCGCGCCGCGGTGGGTGCGCTCGCGCACATGCCGGGGGAATCCCGTTCCGAAGCGCTGCGACTGGCGTTCGCCGACGAGTCGGGGACGGTGCGGATGGCCGCCGCCGCGGCGCTCGGCGCGGGCGACGATCCGGGCGCGCTCGACGCCCTCGAACGCTTGCTCTGCGATGAAGACGCGGAGGTGCGCGCCGCTGCGGTGCGTGCGATCGCAGAATCCCAGACGCGCATTGCGACGGACGGCGCAGCAGCGGCGCCGTTGCGCGTGCGCGCGTTGCTGGTCGCGGCGCTCGGCGATCGGGGTCCCGTCGCGTTCGCCGCCGTCGAAGCGTTCGAGCAGATTGCGCCGGCGCTCGCGATCGACCCCGTGTGCGAAGTGCTCGGGCATGGCGATCCCGAAGTCGTGCAGAGCGCCATCCGCTGCATCCGCCGCCACGGCGGCGAAAGCGACGTCGCGGCTCTGATTCCGCTGGCGTCGCACCCGCACTGGGCGGTGCGCGCGGGTGCGATCGAGGCGCTCGCGGAGCGTCGCGTGTCGGCGGCGATGCCGACCATCCTGCGCTGCCTCGACGGCGAAACGGACGAGTTCGTGAGGGGGTCGCTGCTGCGCGCCCTCGAACGTCTCGAGGAGGCGTAGCCAAGGGACGATGATGGGCGCTCCCGGCCGCGCAGTCGAGCTCGCGATGAGCGATTCGGAGTTCCGCATGCTCGCGGAACTCTTCAAGTCGCATTGTGGACTCCATTTCGGGCAGGAGTCCCGCTTCCTGCTCGAGCGTCGCATCGCGCGGCGTTGCGCCGATCTGGGTCTGCGTTCGTTCAACGCCTACCACTACGTGCTGCGTAACGACATCAGCGGCGAAGGCGAGCTGGCCTGGGCGATCGACAACCTCACCACCAACGAGACCTACTTCCTGCGCGAGAAGGCCCAGCTCATGGCGCTGATCGAGGAGATCATCCCGAGCCTGCAAGCGCGCGGCGGCGGAGCGGGCGCAGCGCCGGTGTCGATCTGGAGCGCGGGCTGTTCGAGCGGGGAGGAGCCCTACTCGATCGTGCTGTTGGCGCAGGAAGCAGGGCTCGAGCCCGGCCGCGATCTGCGCGTCTACGCCTCGGACATCTCGCGGCAGATGCTGCACAAGGCGCGCCGCGGGATCTATCGCGAGGCCTCGTTCCGGCAGACGGATCCTTTCCTGCGCGAGAAGTACTTCAGCGAGAAGGACGGCCTCTTCCGGATCTCCGACGAGATCAAGAAGCACGTCTCGTTCGCGCACTTGAACCTGCTCGACGAAGCACGTTCGGCGCTACTCGGGTCACTCGACGTGGTGTTGTGCCGCAACGTGATCATCTACTTCGACGTCGAGACCAAGCGCCGCGTCGTCCGAACCTTCCACCAGAAGTTGAAGCCCGGCGGTTTCCTGCTGCTCGGCCACTCGGAATCGCTGATCAACCTGTCGACCGACTTCGAACTCAAGCACCTGCGCCACGACATGGTCTACCGCAAGCCCGCGGAGAACGACCCGTGGCACGAGACCGCCGAGCGCACGCTCGCGCAGCTCGACCGGCGGAGGGGCGCATGAGCGCCGTCGCCCCGATCCGCGTGCTGGTGATCGACGATTCGGCGTTCAGCCGGCGCACCATCACGCGCATGCTCGAACGCTCGCCGCTGGTGGAGGTGGTGGCCGCGGCGCGCGACGGCGAAGAGGCGCTGCGCAAGACGCTCGAGCTGCGCCCCGATCTCATCACGCTCGATCTCGAGATGCCGCGCATGAACGGCTTCACCTTCCTGCGGCTGGTGATGAGTCGCTGCCCGACGCCGGTGATCGTGATCAGCGGGCGCAATGGCGAGCAGGACGTGTTCCGCGCGCTCGACTTCGGCGCGGTCGACTTCATCGGCAAGCCGACCCCGCGCGCCGGCGCCGAACTCGAGACGATCGAGCAGGAGCTGCTGCGCAAGGTCCACGCAATCCGCCAGCTCCGCATCGAGAAGGTGCGCGCGCGACTCGACGCGGGCCCGACGCTGCGCGCTGCGGCCAGGCAACGCAGCTCTTCGGCCCCGCGCGTAGTGGCGATCGGCTCGTCGACGGGTGGCCCGGCGGCGCTGATGCAGATTCTCGGCTCCTTCGTCGAGGCTCCGCCGGTGGCCGTGCTCGTGTGTCAGCACATGCCGGAGGGTTTCACGCGCGGCTTTGCCGAGCGCATCGACAGGCTCACGCCGTTCGCGGCGCACGAGGCCGAGAACGGCGACACGCCGATCGCCGGCGCGGTGCTGGTGGCGCCGGGCGGACGGCACCTGGAGTTCGAGCGCGAGGGCGGTCGCGTCGTCGCGCACCTCGTCGATGCGACGGCGAGCGACAAGTACGCGCCTTCCGTAGACCGGCTCTTCGCGTCGGCCGCGAAACAGTTCGGGGCCGAGCTGCTCGCCGTGGTTCTCACCGGCATGGGCGATGACGGACGCGAGGGCGTTCGCGCCGTCAAGCAGGCCGGCGGGAAGGTGGTCGCCGAATCGGAACAGACCGCGGTGGTCTTCGGCATGCCGCATCAGGCGATTCGAAGTGGAGTGGTCGACGCGGTGTTGCCGCTCCCGGAAATTGCGTCGGTGATCGAGTCCGGTCTGTCCGCGGGAGCGCCGCGGCGGGGCGTGAGGTCGGCATGAGCGAAAAACGCGATGGGCTGTTCGCGCGAGCCGAGGAGGTGCTCTCGCTGTTCCGGCGGGGCGCCGAGTTCACCCAGGATCTGATCAAGGAGAACGAGCGACTGCGCCTGCAGGTCGCCCACTTCGAAGCCCAGAACCTGGCCGCCTCGGACGACGTGCAATGGGAGAAGCTGCGCCAGGCCCTGATCGCGCGCATCGAGAACCTGGAGGGCGAAAAGCAGGACATCCTCGACCGGCTGAACCAGGTCGAGGGCGAGAACCGTCACTTCGCCGAGCGCTATCTCGAGATCGAGGAGGAGAACAACAACCTCGCCAGTCTCTACGTGGCCTCCTACCAGCTCCACTCGACGCTCGACCTCTCGGAGGTCATCAAGATCGTCGTGGAGATCGTGATCAACCTGATCGGTGCCGAGGTGTTCGCGATCTACGTGCTCGACGAGCGCACCGAGGTGCTGACGCCGGTCGCGGCGGAAGGCCGCGAGATCGCGGACTTCCCGCCGTGTCAGTTGGGGCAGGGGATGGTCGGCGTGGCGGTCGCCAGCGGTGAGACCCAATGCGGCGACGCGGCGGGTCCCGGGCAACCGGAACACCCGCTCGTGTGCGTGCCGTTGCGCGTGCAGGAGCGCCCGATCGGCGCGATCGCGATCCACAAGCTCCTGCAGCAGAAGGACGGCTTCACGCCGCTCGACCACGAACTCTTCACGCTGCTCGGCGGTCACGCCGCGACGGCGGTGTTCGCCGCGCGGCTGTATTCGCAGTCGGAGCGCAAGCTGAACACGATCCAGGGATTCATCGATCTCCTGACCAAGTGAGCAGGGACCGCCCGCAACCAGGGCGGGGAGGGACGCGACATGGCTCGCCACCGGATCTTGATCGTCGAAGACAGCCCCACGATGCGGCAGCTGCTGGTCTTCGCGCTCAAGCGTTTGAAGGAAGTCGACATCGTCGAAGCGCAGGACGGCATGGACGGCCTGCGCAAGGTATCGAGCGATCATTTCGATCTGGCGCTGATCGACATCAACATGCCCGTGATGGACGGTCTCAAGTTGATCAGCCTGATCCGCGGCGAGGACAATCTGCGCGCGATGCCGATCATCGTGATCACGACCGAGGGCGCCCAGGAAGACCGCGAGCGCGCGATTGCGCTCGGCGCCAACGAGTATCTGGCCAAGCCGATCCAGGCGAACCGGGTTCTGCGCCTCGCGCAGAGCCTGCTCAAAGCGGAGTGAGGGCGGCCATGGAGGGGAGAGCCGCTTCGCACGCCAACTCGCACGCCAACTCGCACGCCGATTCGCACGCCAATTCGCACGCCAATTCGCACGCCAATTCGCACGCCAATTCGAGCTGGACGGCGGGCAAGCGCCTGCAACTGCGCTTCGGGCTGCTGACGCTCGTCTCGAGTTCGATCAACATCTGCTTGATCGCGCCGTTTCTGATGCGGCTGCTCGATTGGCAGGCGGCGCAGTGGAAGCTCTTCGGCATCGTGACGGCCGGCTGGATCGTGTTGCTCGCCGGGATCGCACAGGCGATGCAGCGCGCGACGCGCGAGCTCGCCCGCTGGCTCGACCGCGAAGCGGCGGGAAGCGCCACGCAAGAGGACGAGGCGCGCGCCTTCGCGGCTTCGATCGACATCGTCCGCGAGGTGATCCTGAATTCGTTCCTGCTGTGGCCGCTCGGAGCCGCCGCGGTGGCGTTCTCGATGAAGCTCCTCGGGCCCGCCGTGTCCTGGTTCGACGTGATTGCGCTGTGTGCCGCCGGCGCGCTCGGGGGCGCGGTGTCGAGCCCGATCGTCGCCTTCCTCTACAAACGCGAGGTCGAACCGTTTCGCGCGCGGCTGGCCCGCAGCCTTGCAGATCCGGAGCTGCGCGAGCGCGTCGTGCGCCGCCTGCCGATCGTCTGGAAGCTCCAGGGCGCGGTGTTGCTCACGACCGTCGTGCCGATCGTCGTGATGATGCTGGTCGTGCAGCGCCAGGTGGGGATCCTGGCGGCCGAGTTCGTGCACGCGCAGCAGCGCGAGTGGCTCGACAGCGATGAACCCGAGAATCTCGCCGCGTCGCTGCACGCGCCCTTCGTGTCGCTCGGCGGCGCCTGGTGGTTGCTGAATCCCGAAACGGGAAGGGTGCTCGCGCAGAGCGATGCGACACGCGCCGGAGATCCGGCGCTGGCCATCGAGGGTGCGGTGGGGGCAACCGGCGCGGGCACCACCCGGGACGAGTTCTATTCGTGGCAGCGCAATGGACGCGGCGATCGCGTGATCGTCACGATGCTGCCGCGGACCGCCGTCGCGCATCTCGCGGGTGTCGAGCCCGAGATGTACGCGCTCTTCGCGCTCGCGCTCGCGGTCGCCTGCGCCGCGGCGCGGATCGGCGCGCGCGATCTGGCGCGCGGGATCGCGGCGCTGCGCGCCGAAGCAGAGCGCATCGCGCTCGGCGACCTCACCCGCAGCGAGATCTTCGAGTCCGAGGACGAACTCGGTGATCTCGCCCGCGACTTCGACCGCATGCGCCAGGCCTTGCGGGACACGGTGCGGCGCGTCGCCGACGCGGCCGATCGCGTCGACGCGGCATCGGGCCAGCTCGCGGTGGTCGGCGGGTCGGTCGCCGAAGGCGCGGCCGAGCAGGAGCGCTGCATCGCGCAGGCCAGCGAGTCCACCGCTTCGATTCGCGAGCGCGTCACCGGCATCACCGGCTCGGCGCAGGCGCTCTCGGCTTCGGTCGAAGAGTCGTCGAGCTCGATCCTGGAGATGGGTGCGGCCGGTGAAGAGCTGACGCAGACGGCGTCCGTACTCTCGAACCGGGTCGAGGAGGTCTCGAGCTCGATCGAGGAGATGATCCGCGGTGTCGCCGAAATGGGTCGCCACGTCGAGGGACTCTCCGACGCCGCCGTCGACACGCAGTCGTCGATCTCGCAGATGGCGGGTTCGATGCGCGAGGTCGACAGCAACGCCAGCGAAACGGCGCGGCTTTCCGCGCAGGTCGTGGCGGTCGCCGAAGGCGGGCGCGAGAAGGTGCAGCAGACGATCACCGGCATGGAGGCGATCCGCGACGCCACCGACACCGTCGAGAAGGTGATTCGCGGCCTCGGCGAGCGCGCCAACGAGATCGGCGCAATCGTCGACGTGATCGACGACGTCGCCGACGAGACCAACCTGCTGGCGCTCAACGCCGCGATCATCGCCGCCCAGGCGGGCGAGCACGGGCGCGCCTTCTCGGTGGTGGCCGATGAGATCAAGGAGCTCGCCGATCGCGTGATGTCGAGCACCAAGGAGATCGGCTCGCTGATCCGCGCGGTGCAGAAGGAGAGCGCCGCGGCGACGGCTGCGATCGAAACCGGTGCCCAGAGCGTGTGGTCCGGCGTCGAGCGCTCGGCCCAGGCGGGCGAGTCGCTCGAAGCGATCACGCGCACGGCGCGCGAGAGCGGCTCGCGGATCGCCGAGATCGTGCATGCCGTCCAGGAGCAGGCGACCGCCGCCTCCCACGTCCAGGAGCTGATGGAGCGCGTTCGGGCGGGGGTCGAACACCTGCGCAACGCCATGCGCGAGCAGGAGCAGGGCCACGAGGTGGTGCTGCGCGGTACCACGGCGATGCGCGACGTCTCCCAGCAGGTGCACCGCACGACCGAGGAACAGGCGCGCGGCGGAAGCCAGATCCGTGCGGGCGTCGAGGTCGTCCGGATGGCCGTCGAGGAGATCCACCGGGCGCTCCAGGGTCAGACGGCGGCGTGCGAGCAGGCGGCGCAGTTCATGACGGGGGTTTCGGATCGGGCGCGCGCCAGCCACGAGTCGGCGGGCCAGATGGAGCAGGCCTCCGGCGAGCTGAATGCAGCCGCCGAAGCGATGCGATCTCACATCCGGCGCTTCCAGCTCTAGAGGTCTCTGCTATAGGTGCGCGCCGATGCTGCGCGCGCGCGTTCTCCATCTGGTCGCCGGCACCCTCGCCGCCGCCGTGGCCTGGGGCTGCAGCAGCTACCACGTGGTGCGGACCGACGAGACCCTCGGCCCGGTGCGCCGCGTGGCGATCCAGACCCTCGCGAACCACTCCTTCGAGCCCGGCATCGAGGTGATGGTCAGCGATGCATTGCGGCGCGAGTTCCAGCGCGGCGGCGGTGTCGCGGTCGTAGCAGATCCGGCGCAGGCGGATCTGGTGCTGTCGGGCGCGGTCCTAGACCTGGTCACGACCGCGCGCAGCTTTTCGTCGGTGGCGTTCGGGCTCGAGTACCAGGTGGAGCTGCGGCTTGCGCTCACCGCCAAGCGCGCCGACGGCAATGTGATCGCGCTCGACGCCAACGCGCTCCGCGAGTGGGAGCTGTACCTGACCAGCTCCGACGTCGAAGCCGAGCGCAAGAACCGCGACGAAGCGCTGCGGAGAGTCGCTTCGGTGCTCGCCGAGCGCACGCGCGAGTTCCTGTCCGACCGGCTCTCGCGTTGACGCCGGAGGCGCTCCAGCAGGAACTCGACGCCGGCCGCGTGCGCAGCGCGTACCTCGTAGCAGGCGGCGAAGCGCTGTTGCGCGACGAGTCGATCGCCGCACTCCGGTGCGCCGTGCTCGGCGATGCGCCGGCCGACTTCAACTTCGACCGCTTCGAAGGCGACACTGTGAGTCCTGGCGCGCTGGCCGACGCGTTGCACATGCTCCCGGTCTTCGCAGCGCGCCGGCTGGTATGGCTGCGCGAGCCGACCGGCGGTCGCGGTTCCTGGAAGTCGCTGTGTGAGGCGCTGCCCGCGCTGGTCCGCGAACTCGGCAAGGATGCGCCGGCGGTGCTGGTGGTGAGCGCGACGTCGATCGATCGGCGCACTGCGTGGGTGCGCGCCTTCGGCGACGCATGGGTCGAGTGCGAGGCGCCGCGCGGCGCGCGCGAGCTGGTGGCGTTCGTGAAGAAGGACGCGAAGAGGCTCGGGATCGCGCTCGCGAGCGGCGCGGCGGAGCAGCTCGCCCTGCGCGTCGGCGCGAGCCTGATCGGCCTGCGCAACGAGCTGGAGAAGGCGTCGCTGCTGGCGGGCGCTGGCCAGAAAGTCACGGCGGACCACGTTGCCGCGTCGGCCGCAGACCTCGCCGAAGAACCCGTCTGGGATCTCACCGACGCGATCGGCGAAGGCCGCGCCGGCGACGCGCTCGCGGTGCTCCACAAGGTGCTCGGCGCGGGCGCCGCGCCGCCTCTCGTGCTCGGCACGCTCGCGAGTCACTTCCGCAAGCTGCTGCGGCTCCGCACCGGTGGCGCCGTCGCCGCGCCCCCGTTCGTACAGCGCAAGCTCGAGACGCAGGCGCGTCGCTACGCGCCCGCAAGGCTGCTCGTCTGCCTGCGCGCCATCCATGACACGGATCAGGCGCTGAAGGGGCAGGGGGCGCTCCCGCCCCCACTGGCGCTCGAACGGCTCGTGATGGGGCTCGCCGCGTAGCGTCAGGACGGCGGCTCGAGGGCGGGGCGAGACACGTGCAGCGCCGCCTACGCGGACGAAGGGGACTGTCCCTCCGTCCGCGATTGGGGCGCGTGTAGAGGGATTGGCTGGCGGAGCTACTTCGCGCGGGCGCGGTTGGCGGCCTTCGCGAGCCTCGACACCTGGCGGCTGGCACGGCGCTTGGGGATGACGCCCTTGGTGGCGGCCTTGCGCAGCGCGCTTTCGGCCTCGCGGAGCTTCTCGGCGGCGCCGGCCGCGTTGGCTTCCAGTTCGGATCGCAGCGTCTTCACGACGCTGCGCGTGCGAGTGCGGATGGTGCGGTTGCGCTCGCGACGCTTCACGTCCTGGCGGGCGCGTTTCTGCGCAGACTTGTGACGGGCCAAACGACCTCCGGAGGCGTCGAGGGAGACGCAACATAGGCGGAGCGCATCGGGGTCGCCAGCGTCGCGAGCATCCCGCAGGGCCTCGGCGGAGGCTTCTCGGCCGTGGGGCTTCCCAATCAACTCCCCGCGCAAGTCCGCCGATAGATGGGCGTGGAAGGGTCTGCCCGAAAAGGGGTCTGCCCGAAGAGGGGGAGCGTGTGAGCTGGCAGCGATGGGTTCGCGGACTCGCCCCGCCGTGGCTCGCGCTGGCGCTGGCGCTGAGTCCACCGGAGACCGCGCGGGCCCAGAACGCGCCCCTCGCTGTCGAGGAGTTCCCGCCGGCTGCTGCCGCCCTCGATCTCGCACCGACCGGCGACCTGATGCTCCCCGCGGTTGCGCCCGCGCCGGCCCCGCGCCTGCCCGGCCCCGTGATCGAGCGGATCGAGCGCGCCTGGAGCGGGGAGGCTGAGAATCTCGCCGACCGCGCGCGGCGCACGCGAGCGGCGGCCGACGAGACGGGCGTCGCGAGTGTCGACTCGCTCGCACGCGCGCTGGTGTTCGGCGGCGGGGATCTCGGCACGCCGGAGCAACGAGCCGAAGCCGCCGTCCTGCTCGCCCCCGATCTCCCCGCTGCGCACGCTGCGCTGGCGCGCGCGCGCTTCGCGTCGGGCTCGTTGGGCGGAGCCGCTTCGTCCGCGTTGGGTGCGATCGGCGCCTTGTCGCGCAGCCTCGACGGCTGGCTCTGGCTCGCTGCGACCGGCTGGGTGCTGCTCCATTTCGCGCTCGCGGGCGGTGCGCTCCTCTATCTCGGCGCGCGCGGACTCGCTTCGGTGTCGCACGCGGCGCATGACCTCGGCGATCGCATCGAGCCGTCGATGCCGGAGTTCTCGCGCGTCGCCCTGCTGGCCGCGTTGACGCTGCTGCCCGCCGCACTCGGCGAAGGCGTGGCGGGCGCGGCTCTCGTGCTCTTCGTGCTCGCGTCGTGGCAGGGCAGTCGCGCCCAGCAGATCGCGCTCGCCACGGCGGCGCTACTGCTGGTCGCTGCAATCCATCCAGTCGCGCAGCGCGCGGGTGCGCAGCTCTCGGCGATCGGCGCCCGGACTCCCGCTTCGAGGCGCTGGTCGCGCGCGATGGCGCCGATCCGGTCGCGCTCGCCAGCGCCGCGAGCGCGAAGCTCGCCATCGGCGATCCGAAGGCGGCGGTCGAGCTCTATCGGCGCGCGATCGCGAGCCAGCCGTCGGCGTTGCTCTGGTTCGACCTCTCGCAGGCGCACGGGCGCGCGATCGACGTCGAGCAACACGACCGTGCGCTCGCCGCCGCGCAGTCGCTCGACGGGGACGCCGTGAGCGAATTGACGGTTCACCTCGCTGGATCGCGCGAGGCCTACGTGGCGGAGCTGCCGCTGCCTCAGCAGAGACTGCGCGATCGGCTCGCTGCCCACGACTCGGGGCTCGCCGCCGCGCTGTTGCGCCGCCCACTCGCGCCCGGCCTGCTCGGGCGCTCGTCTTGGCTGGCGGCATTGGCCGTCGCGGCGGCCGGGGTATTGGGGGAGGCGCTGCGCCGCCGCCTCGAAGCGTCGGCGAGCTGTCTCGACTGCGGCACGCGATTGTGTCGGCACTGCGGAACGGCTCGCGACGTCCTCCGCCACGGAGCCGGCGCGGAGCCGCGCTGCGAGAGCTGCGTCGCCCGGCGGATCGAGGCGCGCGCGGGGGCGGGCTGGGACTCGAGTTCGAACGGCACGCGCGCCCGGCTGCTGCGCGGCGCGAACGCGCTGGGCTGGTTGCTCCCCGGCCTGGTGGGTCGCTCGTCGCAGTGGCCGGCGCTCGGGCTCTGCGCAGCGCTCTGCGCGGCGGGCGCGCTGGCGTTCGGCCTGGGCGCGGACGCGGTGGTGCCGGATCCGGCCAGCGTCGGCCTTGCCGGCGCGATCGCCTTCGGCGCTCTGACAGCGTTGTGCGTCGCTCTCTACGCGGCGATCGCCGGTCTGGGCGCTCGCCTCGACCGCCGGAGTCGCGCATGACGATCGCGCTGCACGGAAACCTGCGCGATTTCGGCATGGGCGAGGTGTTCCAGCTGATCGGCCAGCAGCGCAAGACCGGCGTGCTCGAGGTGCGCGGCGAGAAGGGCGAAGTGACGCTTCGCTTCGACGCGGGTGGCGTGGTAGCCGCGTCGCCGGTGGGCGCGAGCCCGGACGAAATGCTGATCGAGATGACCGTGCGCTGCGGGCTGGTGCCGCGCGACCGCCTCCCCGCGGCGGAGTCCGGGCCCGACGCGCCGCCGCCGAGCGCGCGCCAACTCGTCGAGGCTGGCCTGTTGAGCGAGGAGTCGCTGCGCGAAATCGAAGACCTGCTCACCCGCGAGACGATCTTCGACCTGCTCCGCTGGTCCGAAGGCTCGTTCCGCTTCGTGGCCCAGTCGATCCCGCACGATCGCCCGGTGGAGTCGCTGCTCGGAGCCGAGCAGGTGTTGATGGACGGCTTGCGCATGGTCGATGAGTGGCAGGCCTGCACGGGCGAGTTGCCGGCCGAGACGGTCGTGTTTCGGCGCCGCGGCAGCATCGAGGAATACCGCCGCTCGCCCGCGTGTCGTGCGACCCCGTCCCCGATCGAGGCGGAGCGCGTGTTCCTGCTCGTCGACGGTCGCGCACCCGTGCGTCGCGTGATCGATCTCTCGCGGCTCGGGAGCTTCGGCGCGATGCGGATCCTCGTGCAGTTGGCGCGTTCGGGCTGGATCGAGCCGCTGCGCGCAGCCAGCGCGGTCGAGACGCGCGGCGCCACGCCGACCTCGAGTTCGCCGCTGCGCCGCCGGGTCGCGCTGCTGGCGCCGTTCGCGGCGCTCGCGGTGATTGCGGGAATCGGTCTCGCGCGTTCGGCATCCGAGCGCGACGCCTTCGACATCGGCGGCGACGCCGTTGCGGAGGCGCGCACGCGCTTCGCGACGGCGCGCGTCCGTGCGCTGGTGATGGCCTACCGCGCGGCCGAAGGTCGCTGGCCCGACGGACTCGAAACCATCGGGCGCTGGCTGGGAGACGGCCCCGTCGCGTTGACGCCCGCGGAGAGCGGCGCCTACTATGTGGGCGCACGCGTCGAGGGGCCGATCTTCCTCGCGCCTGACCTCTCGACTCGCAGCGCCCCCGAGATCGCTGACGGATCGCCGACGAATCGCTGAACTCGCACCGGGAGATGTTCCTGGCCGACTCCAAGCCGCTGAAGCAGTCCGCGTCTCGCTCCGACCTCCCGCGTCGACCCGACGTCCCGAGCGATTCCAGCACCCGGCAGACCCTGATCTTCGACGACAACCGCATGGCCGCCGAACTCTACGGCGAGGGCGAGCGCACGCTGCGCATCCTCGAGGAGGAGCTGCGCATCGACGTGCGCGCGCGCGGCAACGAGGTGCGCCTGATCGGCGATCCGGAGCAGGTCGCGGCGGGTCGCAAGGTGCTCGAAGAGCTGTACGGCTGGCTGCGCGCGGGCCATCCGTTCCATGCGCGCGACGTGGCGTCGGCGGCGCGGCTCGCCTCGGGTCGTCCCGACGTGGAGCTGCAGGATGTCTATGAAGACGTACTCGGCGAGGCCGGCTCGCGGCGTCGCGTGGTGGCGAAGAACCTGTCGCAGCGCCGCTACGTCGA
>JAGSPS010000027.1 GCA_018262315.1 Deltaproteobacteria bacterium
GATCGGATCGTTCTACGTGCCCGGTGGCGGCTTTGCGGGCGCCTGGACGATGTACCCGCCGCTCTCGGCCAAACCGGAGTACGGACTCACGCCGCTCGGCTCGACGCTCTTCATCGTCGCGGTCGCGCTCGAATTCGTGGCCTTCCTGATGGGCGGCATCAACTTCGTCACCACCGCGATGAATTCACGCGCGCCGGGCATGCGCATGTACGACATCCCGGTCGTGGTCTGGATGATCGTGGTCGCGAGCATCCTGTTCATGGCGTCGGTGGGACCGCTGATCGCGGGCGCCATCATGCTGCTCTTCGACCAGAACCTCGGCACCGCGTTCTTCAATCCGGACAAGGGCGGCGACCCGGTCCTCTGGCAGCACCTGTTCTGGTTCTTCGGTCATCCCGAAGTCTACGTGGTGCTGCTGCCGGCTGTGGGCATCGTGGCCGAGATCATCACGGTGATGAGCCGCAAGAAGCTCTTCGCCTACCGGACCGTCCTCTACACCACCTTCGGCACCGGCGTGCTCTCCTTCATGGTCTGGGCGCATCACCAGTTCATCGCCGGCATCGATCCGCGGATGGCGAACATCTTCACGATCACCACGCTGCTGATCTCGATCCCGATCGCGGAGATGATGTTCGTCTACATCGCCACGCTCTACGGCGGATCGATCACGCTGAACACGCCGATGCTCTGGGCGCTCTCGTTCATCGCCGAGTTCCTGATCGGCGGCGTTACGGGCATCTTCCTGGGCGCCAGCGGCACGGACATCTACCTGCACGACACCTACTTCGTGCTCGCCCACTTCCACTACACGTTCTTTCCGATCGCCATCATCGGAACCTTCGCGGGGCTCAGCTTCTGGTTCCCGAAGATGTTCGGCCGGATGATGAACGACACGCTCGGCAAGATTCACTTCTGGGGAACGATCCTCCCGTTCAACTGCATCTTCATCCCGCTCTTCGTGCTGGGCGCGGCGGGCGAGCACCGGCGCATCTTCGACTACTCGTTGTTCCCCGAGCTGGCGCGGCCGGAGCTGCGGCACCTCGATCAGTTCGCGACCGTTGCACTGCTGATCATGCTCTCGTTCCAACTGGTGTTCTTCTACAACCTCGTCACGAGCCTGCTCTGGGGCCCGAAGGCCGAGAAGAACCCGTGGCAGTCGAACACGCTCGAATGGACCGCGGATTCGCCGCCGCCGCACGGCAACTGGCCCGTGCTGCCGACGGTGTACCGCGGCCCCTACGAGTACAGCACGCCGGGTCGCGACCAGGACTTCTGGCCGCAGAACGTCCCGTGAGCCGGAGAGGACCCGTCGATGTCCGCTAGCCCGATCGCCACCACCCGCACCGCCGCAGGCATGCCCACCGGCCGCCTCGCGGTCTGGTGGGTGATCGCCTCCGAGATCGTGATCTTCGGCGGTCTCCTCGGCTCCTACATCATGTTCCGGCTGTCGCACGATGCCTTCGCCGCGCAGGCCGCGCACACCAATACGTGGATCGGCGCGGTGAACACGCTCGTGCTGTTGACCTCGAGCCTGTTCGCGGTGCTCGGTCACAAGGCGGCCGACGCGGGAGACGGTCCCAAGGCAGCCAGGCTGCTCTACCTGACGGCGGGCGGTGGCCTGCTCTTCGCATCGATCAAGTTCCTCTACGAATGGCCCCATGAGATCCACGAGGGTTTCACGATCTCATCGGGCACCTTCTGGTCGTTCTACTACACGGCGGCCGGCATCCACGCTGCGCACGTGATTGCGGGCGTCGTGATCATGTTGATCATCGCGCCTCGAGCGAAGCGGAACCTCGACCTCCACCGCGTCGAGCTGATCGGGCTCTACTGGCACTTCGTCGACGTGGTCTGGATCTTCCTCTTCCCGCTGCTCTACATCGCGAAATGAGGACCGCATGAGTCTCCACGATCACGCGCCCGTCGAACCCGGTTACGAAGTGCACACCCACCACGGCGACTACATCCGGATCTGGGCGATCCTGGTCGTGCTGCTGGTGGTGAGCGTGGCGGGTCCCTTCTTCGGCCATCCCCTGGTCACGCTCGTCACCGCCTTCGGCATTGCGGTGGTGAAGGCCTATCTCGTGGCCAAGAACTTCATGCACATCAATGTGGCGCCGCGCTACGTGGCGTACCTGGTCGGCACCTGTCTGATGTTCATGCTGCTCTTCTTCGCCGGCGCAGCGCCGGACGTGATGAAGTCCGACGGCACGAATTGGAACAAGCCGGCCTGGGTCGCCGCCCACGAGGCGGCCGTGCACGGCGGTGCCGGGCACGGAGAAGCGGCGCACCACGAGTAGGGATTCTGGAGGCCTGCTTGGCGATCCAGCGCAGTGGACGCATTCACGTCGTCGCCGAAGCGCGCACCCCGCAGCTTCTGCCGAGCGGCGTGCTCGGCATGCTGATCTTCGTGTTCGCCGAGCTGATGCTCTTCGGCGGGATGATCAGCGCATTCACGATCCTCAAGTCGGCGGCGGCCGTGTGGCCTCCCCCGGGTCAACCGCGGCTTCCCTTCGAGCAGACCGGCATCAATACGCTGCTGCTGATGGCGAGCGGGGCGATGCTGGTCTTCACGCGACGCCTCTTCCAGCGCGACCGCGCGAAGGCGCGCATCCCGCTGGCGATCGCGATGGGACTCGGCGCCGCTTTCATCGCGCTGCAGGGTGTCGAGTGGGTGGCGTTGCTGCGCCAGGGGCTGACACTCACGTCGAGCAGCCTCGGCTCGTTTTTCTACCTGATCATCGGCCTGCACGCACTGCACGCGGCGGTCGCGCTCGGCGTCCTCGGCCATGCCTGGCTGCGCCTCCAGCGCGGCTGGCTCGCCTCGAGTCAGCTCGCGACCGCCGAGGTGCTCTGGTATTTCGTG
Organism: Deltaproteobacteria bacterium; assembly: GCA_018262315.1. Taxonomy (GTDB): domain Bacteria; phylum Myxococcota_A; class UBA9160; order UBA9160; family PR03; genus PR03. The sequence goes on from JAGSPS010000027.1 coordinate 2,867, forward strand.
GTGGGCGTCTGGCCGCTGCTCTACCTGGTGGTGTACCGATGAGCGCAAGAATCCGCCGAACGCTGGTCCCGCTCGCCCTCGCGCTCGCCCTCGCGACGCCCCGGATCGCCGCCGCCTGCGCGGTGTGTCTGGGCGGCACGGGTGGCGGGACGCAGCGCGCCTTCGCGATCGGCACGCTCTTCCTGTCGGTGCTGCCGCTCGCGGTGATCGGCGGGGCGATCTTGTACCTGCGCCATCGCGCGAAGACGCTCGAGCGCGAGGCGAATGCCCGCCGCGTCGCGACGCCGAGCGGCCTCGTCAGTCGATCAGCTTCGTCGCGGTGATCAGCAGCCCGACGCCAGCCCCGCCGATCATCCCGGCGAGGATGCGGCGCGCCGCCGACCAGTCGTCGGTGAGCAGCGCGTAACCGAGACCGGCTCCCAGCAGCGTACAGCCGATGAAGATCGCGCTGATCACGGGGTGTCGTCGTACCAGGTTGCGCATGCTTCCTAGATCACGATGTTCACGAGGCGGCCCTTGACCACGATCACCTTGCGCGGCGTCCGTCCCTCGAGATGGCGCTGCACGTTCGCGTCGGCGAGCGCCGCGGCGCGCAGCGCGTCGTCGCCCGCGTTTGCCGCGACCTCCACTTCCGCGCGACGTTTGCCGTTCACCTGGACCGCGATCGTGACCGTCTCCGCGACCAGCAGCGCGGGGTCGGCCGCCGGCCACGGCGCGTAGGCGATCGACTCGCGATGGCCGAGTCTCTCCCACAGTTCCTCGGCGATGTGCGGCGCGAACGGCGCGAGCAGCCGCACGAACGCATCGGCCGCGTCGCGCGCGATCGGCGCGTCGCGGGCGATGTCGCGCACGAACACCATCAGCTTCGCAATGGCAGTGTTGAAGCGCATCGCCTCGACGTCGTCGCTGACGCCCTGCACCGTCGTCGCGAGCAGGCGCGCCTGGGCGGGCGTTCCGATTCCCTCCGGCAGCGAACGCGCCGGTTCGCCGGGCGCATCCTCGTCCACGAGCAGGCGCCAGGAGCGCTGCAGGAAGCGGAACACGCCGAGGATGCCCTCGGTGGTCCACGGCGCTTCCTTGTCGATCGGGCCGAGGAAGAGTTCGTAGAGTCGCAGCGAGTCGGCCCCGAACTCCGCGACCACCTCGTCGGGATTCACGACGTTGCCGCGACTCTTCGACATCTTCTCGATCACTTCCTCGAGCTCGAGGCCGGGGATCGAAGCGTGTTGGAAGCCGCCGTCGCCGCTGTGCTGCACCTGATCATTCGGCACGAAGCGCGCTCTCACCGGGCGACCGTCCGAACTCGCGACGCTGCCTTCGCCGGACGCTCGCACCTCGCGAAACGAGTAGCGGCGCGGGTTGACGCTCGGGTCGTCACTGATGTTGTCGTCGAAGTAGCGATAGCTGGCGCCGAGGATCATCCCCTGGTTCACCAGCTTCTGGAACGGCTCGACCGTGTGTACCAACCCGAGGTCGTAGAGCACCTTGTGCCAGAAACGCGCGTAGAGCAGGTGCAGCACCGCGTGTTCGGCCCCGCCGACGTAGAGGTCGACGGGCATCCAGTAGCGCTCGGCTTCCGGAGAGAACGGCGCGGTGTCGTTCCTGGGGTCGACGAAGCGCAGGAAGTACCAGCAGCTACCGGCCCACTGCGGCATCGTGTTGCGATCGCGGCGCGCGGGACGACCGGTCGCCGGATCGGTCGTCACGATCCAATCTGTCGCGCGTTCGAGCGGCGTCTCGCGGTCGCCCACCGGGCGGAAGTCGTCGAGTTCGGGAAGCCGCAGCGGAAGTTCGCTCTCGCCCACGAGCTTCACGCTGCCGTCTTCGAGGTGCAGCACTGGGAAAGGCTCGCCCCAATAGCGCTGCCGGCTGAACAGCCAGTCGCGCAGCTTGTAGGTGACCGCACCTTTCCCGTGACTTTCCGATTCGATCCAATCGATGATGCGTCGCTTGGCTTGTGCCGTCGGGAGTCCGCTGATGAATCCCGAAGCGACCGAGACGCCTTCGCCGGTGCTCGGGAGTTCCTGACCCTTCACATCGACGACTTTTCTGATTGGAAGTCCCCATTGACCTGCGAATTCGAAGTCGCGCTCGTCGTGGGCGGGCACCGCCATGATTGCGCCGGTGCCGTAGCCGGCGAGCACGTAGTCGGCGATCCAGATCGGGATGCGCTCGCCGCTGCCTGGATTCACCGCGAAGGCGCCGGTTGCGACGCCGGTCTTGGTCTTCGCGTCGGCGACACGCGCGCGTTCGCTCCTGCGCGCGGCGGCTTCGACGTAGGCCGCGACGGCCGAGCGCTGCGCGGGCGTCGTGATGACACCGACCAGCGCGTGCTCTGGCGCGAGCACCATGTAGGTGGCGCCGAAGAGCGTGTCGGGCCGCGTCGTGAAGACTTCGATCGCGAGATCCGTGTGATCGGCGACCGGAAAGCGCAGCTGCGCGCCCTCGCTGCGGCCGATCCAGTCGCGCTGCATCTTCTTGATCGGCTCGGGCCAGTCGACGCCGTCGAGATCGGCGATCAGGCGGTCGGCGTAGGCGGTGATGCGGAGCATCCACTGCTTCATCGGCAGCCGCACCACCGGATGGCCGCCGCGCTCGCTCTTGCCGTCGATGACTTCCTCGTTCGCGAGCACGGTGCCGAGCGCAGGGCACCAGTTGACCGCCACTTCCGCTTCGTAGGCGAGGCCGCGCTCGAAGAGCTTGCAGAAGATCCACTGCGTCCAGCGGTAGTAGCCGGGATCGGTGGTGTCGATTTCGCGCGACCAGTCGTAGGAGAAGCCGAGAGCGTCGATCTGGCGCTTGAAGGTCTCGATGTTGCGGCGCGTGGTGACGCGCGGGTGCGTGCCGGTTTCGATCGCGTACTGCTCCGCCGGCAGGCCGAAGGCGTCCCAGCCCATCGGGTGCAGCACGCTGAAGCCGCGCATGCGCTTGAAGCGAGCCAGCACGTCGGTCGCGATGTAACCCTTCGGGTGGCCGACGTGGAGGCCGGCGCCGGACGGGTACGGAAACATGTCGAGCACGTAGTACTTGGGCTTGCGCGGGTCGATCTCGGCGCGGAAGGTGGCGTGTTCCCGCCACGTCGCCTGCCAACGGGGCTCGATCCGTTTCGGGTCGTACGGCATGGGGCGTCACGATAGCGTCCGGATCTGCGCTTCGGAGCTAAGCTGCGCGACGTGAGCGACAAGTCAGCGCAGAGTCTTTCGCCGCGGGCGCAGCAGCCGCCGCGGCCCGAGACGCCGCCGGAGTCCGAGGACTTCGCCGAAGTCTTCGTCGTCTCCGATGGTACCGGCGAAACGGCGGCCGACACCGTGCGCGCCGCGATGCTGCAGTTCCACGCCCGATGGCGCATGCGCACCTTCCCCGACGTGCGCAGCGCCGCGCAGGCGCGCAACCTGGTCGAGGCGGCTGGACGCGTGGGCGCGTTGATCGTGTTCACCGTGGTGAACCGCGACGCGGCGCAAGTGCTGCGCGATCACGGCGCCTCGCTCGGGGTTCCCTGCGTCGACCTGCTCGGGCCGCTGATCTCGAACATCGCCGAGCACCTGCACGCCGAGCCGCGGCTCGAGCCGGGTCTGCTGCACGGACTCTCGGACGCCTATTTCAAGCGCATCGAGGCGGTGGAGTTCGCGGTGCGGCACGACGACGGCGCGAATCTCCATACCCTGCACGGCGCCGACATCGTGCTCACGGGCGTGTCGCGCACCTCCAAGACGCCGCTCTCGATGTATCTCGCGCAACGCGGCTACAAGACCGGCAACGTGCCGCTGGTGCCGGGTGTCGAACCGCCGCGGCAACTCTTCGATCTGAATCCGCGGAAGGTGTTCGGCCTGGTCGGCGACGTCGAGAACCTGACCGCGATGCGCCGCGCCCGCGCCCGTTCGATGCACAGCGGTGCTTCCAGCCAGTACGCCAACGCCGAGGCGATTTCGCGCGAACTCGACGAGTCGATGCGGCTGTTCCGCACGCGCGGTTGGCGCGTGATCGACGTCTCCGGTCGCGCCGTCGAAGAGAACGCGTCGCGCATCCTCGAGCTGGTCCAGGCGTTTCCGGGCGCTGCTGGGGGCGACGGAGCGGAATAGCCGAGACGGCGAAGGCCGGATCGCTGGCAGCGACCCGGCTCACGTATCGTGCAGGCCGAGCTTCCTCTCGCGTTCCTCGTGCAGGCGCATCGCTTCCCGCTGCTCGTCGGAGAGCAGCGCCGTCGCCACCCGCGGTCGCAGGATCGAGTAGAAGGTGGGCACGATGATGATCGCGCCGAGCATGTTCACGATCATCAGCAACGTGAGCAGCTGCGCCATCTCCGCCTGGAAGCGCAGATTCGAGAAAGACCACAGCACGATGCCGCCCACCACCGTGGTGGCCGTGAAGGAAACGGCCATTCCCGTGGTGCGCACGGCGCGCCGCACCGCTTCGTCGATGTCCGAGGTGCCCGCCACCTCCTGACGGATGCGGTCCACGATGTAGATCGCGTAGTCGACGCCGATGCCGACGCCCACCGACTGCACCGGAAGCGTGTTGATGTTGAGACCCACCCCGCGGATCGCCATGTACGCCAGCGAAACCAGGGTTGCCGTGGCGATCTGCAGGAAGATGATCCCCCCGCTCGCGGGGGACCAATACGTGAGCGAGTGCAGGACGAAGATCACCGCGAAGATCAGCGTGATGTTCGCGATGTGGCTGCGCTCGACCTCGTCGTTGATCGCGGCGAGGATGCCCATGATGCCGCCCGCCATCACGAACTGGACGCCGCGCGTCCACGAGTTCGTCGGCTGGTACTTCGGGGTCGGCTCGACCGATTTCAGATCCTGGACGATCAGATCCTTGGTGTTGACGGCGACGGCGCGGATGCCGTGCTCCTGGCTCTCCCAGTAGGTGTCGACGTCACCAGCTTCCCAGTCGGCGAGCGTCTTCGGCCACGAGAAGTACTCGCCTTCCTCGACGGAATCCCGTTCCGACTCGTAGTCGGCGATCGCCTTCTCGCGGAACTCGCCGAGCCACGCCGGTTCCCCTGCATCCACCGGGGTGACCTCGATCGCTTCGTAGACGCCGTCGCTTTTCTTCACCTGTACGTGCAGCGTGTGGTTCCGCGGCGGCAGCAGCGGGCCGAGCATGTAGTACCAGATGTCGGTCAGCTTCTGGCGGCTGAGGAAGGGCGTGTTCTTCAGGGCGTGGTCCATGTCGAGGCGAACGATCACCTCGCCCATCGGGTTTTCCTTGATGAAGGCGTCGGCCGCCAGCACCGCCCTGTGGATCGTTTCGCCCTTGTGATCGGGATAGTAGAACGAGACGTTGGCGTCCTTCGAGTCGTCGGTCATGAACGGGCGCAGGAAGCCCGGTGCGCCATTGGTGCGGAGCTGGAAGATCACCGTCCGGACGGTGCCCGGGTGCTCCGGCACGAACTGCCACTTGGGATCCCCGTAGTGGTTCATCCGCCAGTAGCCGCGGATGATCGGCGCGATCGAGACGGACGCGCCGAGGTTGGTGTAGGACTGCATCCAGCGCTCGAACTCGGTCATCCGCTGGATCGGCAGCGGATCGGCGCTGGCGTTCTCGCGGTCGCCGCTGGTGAAGACCACCAACGAGTCCACCCCGCCGAAGCGTTTCGCGATCTGGTCCGTGGCGACGTTGAACGGGTGATCCGGCCAGAGCAGCGGCGAGCCCGGTGTTACTTGTCCGATCTTCGAATACATCAGCGTGATGTAGGTCGACGTGATGAAGAGCAGGATCGTCCCCACCCCCAACACGTACTTCCACTTCGGATGCGTCGTGATCCAGCCGACGAAGCGCATCGCCCGGACCATGGCCGTGGGCAGGAAATGCTCGTGCTCCTTGGGAGCGGGCAGGTAGGAGATCATGACGGGGTGGAGGATCTCCACCGTGAACAGGATCGACGTCACCCAGAATGCGCCGAAGACGGCGAGGTCGCGCATCTGCGGGATCGACGTCACGAGGATCACCAGCAGACCGCCGACGTCGACCACGATGCCGAGCGTGCCGGGCACGATCAGTTCGGCCATCGCAATCGTTGCGGCTTCGATCTTGGCTGCGTTCTGGTCGGCGTAGCGCGGCGCGAGGATCTCGAAGTCCTCGAAGAAGCGCTCCGCCATCTGCACCGTGTGCGAGACGGCGCGCGCCGTGATGATCATCGGGATCACCAGCACGAGTGGGTCGAAGGTGATCCCCGTCCAGCCGGTGAAACCGGTTCCCCAGATCACCGTGATGATCGCGGCGACGAACGGGATCAGTACGCCGTGCAGCCGCCGGAAGTAGGCGAGCAGCAGCGCGAAGATCACCAGCGTCGTCAGAACGACGTAGAGCCCGATCTCGAAAGCGTGCTTGATGATCCAGCCGACGTGAACCGGTTCACCCGAGACGAAGATCTGGAGGTTGCACCCCTCCGGCCAGTCCGCGCGCGTCGGGACCGTGACGACCACACGCTTCACGGCGTTCCACATCGACTCCAGGTAGCCGGGATTGGTCGCCGCGGCGCACGCCTTGTCCTCGAACTCGGTCTTGATCGCCTGGACGTGGTTGAAGACCGCCTGGTAGACCTGGGAGTTGCTGAGGCGGTCGGTGATGAAGCCCGCAGAGATCAGCGCGCCGTGTTCGTCCCACGACACCAGACGGCCGTAGATGAAGGGCGGGTTCTGTAGGACCACCTCCCGGAGCTTCTGCGCCTCTTCGAGGGTCTCCGGCACTTCCTTCATCAGCACGTCGGAGGTGATCGAGCCGTCGGGTTCGATCTGGATGGCGCGCGTGCTGGAATGCGCGAGCGAACGCACCTGGTCGTGGTTCACCGGGTAGGGCGGATAGCGGCGATCCAGCTCCTTCAACACCTCGGCGTCGGAGACACCTTCCTCGCTCAGCTTGTCGCGCAGCGCTTCGCGATCCTCGTTGTGCGAGTCGTAGCCGACGCCGTCGAGGCGCCGCGTGATCTCGTGGAGCCGCTTCAACGTGTCCGGCGTGAAGATGTTGCCTTCCTTCACGACCACGCCCATCGCGACGAGCGACGAGGTGCCGAACTTCTTCGCGAACTTGTCCTGGGCGTGGATGAACGGGTGCTCGGGCCATTGGGCACGCGCGGATGTGTCGACGCGCACCACCGGCCCCGGCAGTTTCATGTCGAAGCCGGCCAACACCGCGTTCACGATCGGATAGAGGAAGAAGAGCGTGGTGCAGATCAGGAAGATCACGATCGGAAAACGGTTTCGCACCACCCAACGGGCGAAGACGAGAGTCCGGGTCTGACGCGCGTGCGACTGCGGAGGAGTTTCCGACATGGTGGCCTCTCGTGTTCGGGTCCCGGCGACGGCCCTGCGTCGTGGGAGATGGACGCTCGAACGCCGCCCTGCCTGCAATGCGATCGTGCCCGGCGATCGCGGCGTGCGTCCGGGGAGAGACCACCACCAACGGGGGGGAGGTCGGCAACCCGCCGGAACCTTATTTCGAGAGGCGGTCCCGGGTCAAGCTCTTGCCGTCCGAGTCGAGGTCGGTTAGGCGGGCGCGAGGAGGAGATCCCGATGAGCGATCGGGCCCGAATCTTCGCGACGCGATCGCTGGCGGGAGCGCCGCTCGCCGGTCTCGCGCATCGCTGTGACCTCGACGTCTGGCCCGCACGCACGGCTCCGACGCCCGAGCAGCTCGCCTCGCGATCCCGCGACGCCGACGGCCTGCTCTGCCTGCTCACGGACCGCATCGACGCCGCGCTCCTCGAGCGCTGCCCGCGCCTGCGCGCCGTGTCGAGCGTCTCGGTGGGGGTCGATCATGTCGATCTCGACGCGGCGACGGCGCGGGGCATCCCGGTCGGCCACACGCCGGGCGTCCTCACCGAGACCACCGCCGACCTGGCGTTCGCGCTGCTGCTCGCCGCGGCCCGCCGCGTCGCCGAGGGCGACCGCTTCGTGCGCGCCGGGGAGTGGACGCCGGATCGTGTCTGGGAGCCGGACCTGCTGCTCGGCCGCGATGTCCACGGCGCCACGCTCGGGCTCGTCGGCCTCGGGGCGATCGGGCAGGCGATGGCCCGGCGTGCGCAGGGCTTCGGAATGCGGGTACTCGCCTGGTCGCGCACCCGCCGCGACATGCCGGGCGTCGCGTTTGCGTCGCTCGACTCGCTGCTCCCGGCGGCCGATTTCGTGAGCGTCCACGTCGCGCTCAACGCCGACACGCGCGGGCTGCTCGGGGAGTCTGCGCTCGCCCGCATGAAACCCGGCGCCGTGCTCGTGAACACCGCGCGCGGCGGCATCGTGGACGAAGACGCGCTCGCCGATGCGCTCCGGTCCGGTCAGCTCGGCGCCGCCGGACTCGACGTCTTCGCCCGCGAGCCGCTCGATCCGGCGAGTCCACTTCTCAGGCTGCCGAACGTCGTGCTGACTCCGCACATCGGCAGCGCGAGCGAGGCGACGCGCGCGCGGATGGTCGAGCTGGCCGTCGAGAACCTGCTGGCCGCACTCGCAGGAAACCCGATGCCGCACTGCGCGAACCCTGCCGTGTACGCACGGCCAACCTGACAATCCCGCGAGCCGCGAGTCTGAGGAGTCTCCTGAACCGGAATCTGAGGAGTCCCCTGACCCGTGTTCGGCGCGGAACCGTTCCTCGGTTCCGCGCGGGATCATGAGTTTCGCGCGGGATCATGAAATTTGGCGCGGGGTCATGAGTTGGGGTCATGAGTTTGCCGCGCGGCAGCGCTGGGCGAAGGTGCCCGGCGCCACTACCTGCGCGCCGCGATGGCGCGCGCGCGCGGCGAGGCGTCGGTCCGCCGTGACGACGGCGACGCACGCGGGATCCGGCGCGCTGCGCACTGCCGTGAGCAACCAGTCGTCGGCGGGGGCCGCAAAGATCACGCGCGGTCCGGCCGCATCGCCCATTTCGTCGGCGGACGGCGGCTGTGAGCCGTCGAACACCACCACCACTTCGGCGTCCGGCGCATCGAAGGCGCGCGCCAGTGCGACGACGCGCTCGCGACCCCGGCTCTGCCACCACGACTTTCGCGACTCGCCGTGCAGCAGCACCACGTGGAGCATGTTGAAGCCATCGACGAGCCACAGCGTCGGTCGCGGTTCCGCGGGGGTGGTGGAGTCGCTCACGGTGCTCTGAAGGTAGGCGCTCGATGGCGCTTCGACCCCCAGCCAGCGCAGCGCCACCGAAGTGCCGAGCGCGAGCGCGACGAACGCCGCGATCACGCCGAGCGTCGATCCAATCTCGCGCAGAAGATCATGCAGACGAGTTTCGTGCAGCAGATCGCGGGGTTCGGGGTTCATGACCATCCTCCTGGACGGTCACTCTGGACCCGGGTCGTGACGGAAACGGTCACAATCCCCGCGAAGGTTGCGACCCGCCGGACCGTGACCTAATCCCCGAGCCATGACGGCACGAACGGGATCGGTGGCCCGCGCGCTGCGGGTCGGGCTCGTGCAGATGCGCTGCGCGCCCGACGACCCGGCCGCAAACCTCGCCAAGGCGATCGCGGGGATCGAGGACGCCGCCGTGCGCGGCGCCGAGCTGGTCTGCCTCCAGGAACTCTTCCGCACCCCGTACTTCTGCCAGTCCGAGGTGCACGGGCGCTTCGACCTGGCCGAACCGGTGCCGGGACCGACGACCGAGGCGCTCGCGAAGGTCGCCGCAGCGCGGGGAGTGGTGGTCGTCGCCTCGGTCTTCGAGCGGCGCGCCGAAGGGCTCTACCACAACACCGCGGTGGTGCTCGACGCCGACGGCCGGCAGGCTGGCGTCTACCGCAAGATGCACATCCCCGACGACCCGCTCTACTACGAGAAGTTCTACTTCACGCCCGGCGACCTCGGCTTCCAGTCGATCCCCACCCGCGCCGCACGCGTCGGCACGCTGGTGTGCTGGGATCAGTGGTTCCCCGAAGCCGCGCGACTCACCGCGCTCGCCGGCGCGCAGCTGCTCGTCTACCCGACGGCGATCGGCTGGGAAACCGGCGTGCGCCCCGAGTGGGAAGACGCCGAGCACGACGCGTGGGAAACGGCGCAGCGCGCCCACGCGATCGCCAACGGCGTCTTCGTGGTCGCGGCCAATCGCGTCGGCGCCGAGGAGCGGCTCACGTTCTGGGGACAGTCGTTCGTGGCGGATCCCTTCGGCCGCGTGATTGCGCGGGCCTCGTCGACGGAAGAAGAGACGCTGGTCGTCGACTGCGACCTCGCGCTGATCGAGGAATGCCGCCGCGGCTGGCCCTTCCTGCGCGACCGTCGCATCGATGCGTATGGTGATCTGCTGAAGCGCTTCCGGGATTGAGTTGGGCGGCGCGACGCCCGCATCGCTCGGCTATCGCTGGCCCGCCGAATGGGAGCGCCACCGGGCGACCTGGCTCTCGTGGCCGCACAACCTCGAGACCTGGCCCGACGCGCTGCCGGCCGTGCGCGCGACCTTCGCCGAGTTCGTGCGAGTCCTCGCGCCACACGAGGCCGTCGAGATCGGCGTTGCGGACGACGCGATGGAAGAAATCGCGCGCAAGGCGATCCGCGCCGCCGGTACCGATCCGGATCGCAACGTGCGCTTCCACCGCTACCCGACGAACGATGCCTGGTGTCGCGACCACGGCCCGATCTTCGTGGTGAAACAAGATGGCTGGCGCGCAACCGCACGCGGCGCCGCAGGCGACGCGCGTAGCCCGCAAGGTGCCGAAGGCGCCGCGCCGCGAGCCACGGGCGAGCGAAGTTCATCTGCTGGGCAGGCGAGCAAAGTCGCCATGGTCGACTTCCGCTTCGACAACTGGGGCCGAAAATACCCCGGTTGGGAACGCGACGACGCCGTACCGCGTCACGTCGAAAAGATTCTCGGCTTGCCACGCTTCGCCTGCGACGTGGTGCTCGAAGGGGGCGGCATCGACGGCGACGGACGCGGCAGCGTGCTGACCACCGAGTCGTGCCTGCTGAATCCGAATCGCGGCGCGGGTCGCACGCGCGCGGCGATGGAGCGCGTGCTCGCGGAGTTCCTCGGCGCGCGCCAGGTGATCTGGCTCGGCGACGGCATCGAGGGCGACGACACCGATGGTCATGTAGACGACATTGCGCGCTTCGTGGCAGAGGGCGTCGTCGTGGCGGCGAGCTGCGACGACGAGTCAGATCCCAACTTCGAGCCGCTCACGGAGAATCTCCGCCGCCTCGCATCGGCGCGCGACGCGCGCGGTCGCGCGCTGACGGTGGCCCCGCTGCCGATGCCGCCGCGCATCGAGCGGGCAGGCCAGCGCAGCCCGGCGAGCCATGCGAACTTCTATCTGGCGAACGGTGTTGCGCTGGTGCCCGTCTTCGGTGGCGCGAGCGACGCGCGTGCTCTCGCGATCCTGCGCGAAGTGCTGCCGGGTCGCGAGATCGTCGGCATCGGCTGCACGGAGCTGGTCTCCGGCTTCGGCGCGATCCACTGCGTCACCCAACAAGAGCCCGCCGCGAGCTGAGCGCCGAGCGCCGCCAATCTGAGACGGCAGCCGAATCACCGCACGAATGCGCTTTTCATCGGTCTCGGAATTCGTTAGATACTGCATGCGTTTCGAGCCCCAGGAGGGGAATCCCTTGGTCGAGGTCTACCGGCACGACGTCGTCATCGTTGGGGGGGGCGGCGCCGGCTTGCGAGCCGCCATCGCCGCCGTCGAAGCGGATCCCAAGATCAGCGTCGCGATGGTGTCGAAGGTGTATCCGATGCGGAGCCACACGGTCTCCGCCGAGGGTGGCGCCGCCGCGTACGTGCCCGGCTCCGAGGACAGTCTCGAGAAACATTTCTACGACACGGTGAAGGGCTCGGACTTCCTGGCCGACCAGGACTGCGCCGAATACTTCGTCGAGCAGGCGACACCGGAGCTCACCCTCCTCGAGCACTGGGGCTGCCCGTGGAGTCGCAACGACGACGGCACCGTCGCGACGCGCCCGTTCGGCGGCATGACCGTGCCGCGCACCTGGTACGCCGCCGACAAAGTCGGCTTCCACATGCTGCACTCGCTGTTCCAGCACTCGATGCGCTTCGACCGCATCGTTCGCTACGACGAGAACTTCGTCACCAGGATCCTGGTCGACGACGGCGTCTGTCGCGGCGTCGTGGCGATCGACATCCGCTCGGGCGTGATGCGGATGTTTCTCGGCCGCGCGGTGATCCTCGCCACCGGCGGCGCCGGCAAGTGCTTCCCGTTCACGACGAACGGCACGATCAAGACCGGCGACGGCATGGCGCTCGCGTATCGCGCCGGTGTCGGGCTGAAGGACATGGAGTTCCTGCAGTACCACCCGACGGGCCTTCCCGGTACCGGCATCCTGATCACGGAAGCCTCGCGCGGTGAGGGCGGCTACGTGCTGAACTCCGAGGGCGAGCGCTTCCTGGTGACGCGCGACTACGGCGTCGGCCAGAAGGCGGAACTGGGCCCGCGCGACATGATCTCGCGCGCCGAGATCCTCGAGATCGAAGCGGGCCGCGGTCTGCAGGGCCCCTACGGCGAGTACGTGCTGCTCGATCTGCGCCACCTCGGGGAAGCGAAGATCATGGCCAAGCTGCCCTTCGTGCGGGAGTTGGCGCGCACCTACATCGGCGTCGATCCGGTGTACGAGCCGATCCCGATCCGCCCCGTCGTGCATTACATGATGGGCGGCGTCGATACCGACATCCGCGGCGCCACGCCGATCCCCGGTCTCTACGCGGCTGGCGAGACGGCCTGCGTGTCGATGAACGGCGCCAACCGACTCGGCTCGAACTCGCTCACCGAGTGCCTCGTCTTCGGCGCGCGCGCGGGCGTGGAAGCCGCCGCGTATGCCAAGGGCAGCGCGGACGGCAACGAAGCGCGCTTGCGCAGCGAAGCCGAGACCGAGGGCGCGCGCATCGACGCGCTGCGCGGCCGCAAGAAGGGCGGCGAGAAGATGTCCGTGATCCGCCATGAGATGCAGGTCTCGATGGAGCGCGGTTGCGGCGTCTACCGCAAGCAGGAATCGATGAACCAGACGGTCGCGGAGTTGGCGCCGCTGAAGGGCCGCTACGCGGACCTCGTACTCGAAGACACCAGCAAGGTGTTCAACACCGAAGTGCTGCAGGCGCTCGAACTCGGCAACATGCTCGACGTCGCCGAAAGCATCGCGATCGCCGCGGCGGCGCGGCGCGAGTCCCGCGGCGCCCACGCGTGTCGCGACTATCCGAACCGCAACGACGCCGAGTTCCTGCACCACTCGATGATGTTCTTTACGCCGGCCGGACCGCGGCTCGACAAGAAGGCCGTGACGATCACGCGATTCCAGCCCGAGGAGCGGAAGTACTGATGGCGGACAGCGGCGAGCTCCGGAAGCGCACCTTCGTCGTGACGCGCTTCGATCCCGACAAGGATCAGGTGCCGAAGACGCAGAGCTACGAGGTCCCCTGCCGCCCCGAGTGGAAGGTCCTCGACGCGCTGAACTACATCAAGGACGAGATCGACCCGACGCTCTCGCACCGCTGGTCGTGCCGCATGGCGGTGTGCGGGAGCTGCGGGATGAACGTCAACGGCGAGCCCAAGCTCACCTGTAAGACGTCGCTCGCGGAATACGGCGACACCGTCGAAGTCGCGCCGCTCGCAAACTTCCCGATCATCCGCGATCTCGTGATCGAGATGGACGGCTTCATGGAGAAGTTCAAGGCCGTGAAGCCGTGGGTGATCGTCGCCAAGGAGAAGGCGCGCAGCTCGCCGCCTTCAAGCAGTTCAGCATGTGCATCAACTGCATGCTCTGCTACGCGGCGTGCCCGGTGGTGGCGAAGGAGCCGGACTTCCTCGGCCCCGCCGCGATCGCACTCGGCCACCGCTACAACATGGATTCGCGCGACGAAGGTGCGCCCGAGCGCAACGAGATCTTCCGCGGCGAAGGGACGGTCTTCTCGTGCTCGTACGCCAATGAGTGCAGCGAGGTCTGCCCGAAGCACGTCGATCCCGCCGCGGCGATCAATCAGTCGAAGCTCCTCGCGGTGATCGACTGGGCCACGTCGTTCGTCGTGAAGCGGGAGAAGTAGATGACGCGCCCGTCCGACCCGCAGGCCATGACGCCGAGCAAGCCCGGCAGAACACGCACGGCGCCGCCCCAGTTGCCCGATGATTTCTGGACGCGGCCGCGCATGCGCACCTATCTGCTCTTCGACGCGACCGGCATCGTCTACCTGCTGGTGGGACTCATCGCGCTGCGCGTCGCATGGGCGCTGGCCGACGGTGCACCGGCCTGGGACGCGCTGCTGCAGAGCTTCGCGAGCCCCGGCTACGTACTCTTCCACATCCTCGCGCTGATCTCCGCGATCTTCGTCGGCGTGCGCTTCTTCCGGCTCTTTCCGAAGGCGCAGCCGGCCCAGATCGGTCCGGTGAAGCCGCCCCCGCCCGCCGTCCTGCACGCGCTGCTCTACGCCGCATGGGGCGGCATCACGCTCGTGTTGCTCGCCGTCTTCGGAGGGATCTGGCCGTGAAGGCGCTGCTGCTCCGCTTCGAACCGATCATCTGGGTGCTCTTCGGCGCCGGCATCATGGTCGGCACGCTGTTGCTGCCGGGCTATCTGCTGACGGTCACGCTCGGCGCTCCGCTCGGTCTGTTGCCCGACGGCGCGCTCTCCTTCGAACGCGCGCACATGATCTTCTCGAACCCGCTCGGGCGTCTGGTGCTGCTCGCGATCATCGCGCTGCCGCTCTGGAAGGGCGCCCATCACACGCGCGCGCTCGCGGTCGACACGCTCGGCCATCACAGCGACGCCCTGATCGGCTCGCTGCTCTACGCGATCGCCGCGATCGGCAGCCTCCTCGGCATCGTCGCCGTTCTCGCAATCTGAGCGGCCCTGCTCTCGGGCCCGTTGACGCCCCCCGGCTGGTGCTTATCCAAGTCGGGTCGCCAGGGGCGATTCGGGCTCGTATTAGAACCCACGAGCCCGGCGATCAGCAGGAGGTCTTGAGAATCATGGCATTCCCCATCGTTTTTCGAGAGAGGCGTTCGCTTCCGTCTCAGGGGGCAAACCCGTTCTGGTCCTCGGTGGAGCGACTCTTCGAGGATCTGCAGCGTGGTGATGTCGCTGCCGGGAGCGACTTCGTACCGCGTCTCGAAGTCGTCGAGCGCGAGGGCGAGTTCGTCGTGACCGCGGAACTTCCGGGTCTCGAAGAGAAGGACTTCCAGGTGGAGGTCCACGGCAACGTGCTGACGCTGCGCGGGGAGAAGCGCAGCGAACAGACGGGCGAACATGATGGCCGGCACTTCACGGAACGCGTCTACGGCGAGTTCCGTCGCGGCCTCGAGCTGCCCGTGGAAGTGCAGAGCGAGAAGACGTCGGCGTCGTTCAAGAACGGCGTGCTCGCCGTCACGCTGCCGAAGGCGGAGACCGCGAAGGTGCGCAACATCCCGGTGACCAGCGCGTAGCGCGACGTCATCGGTCGAACGAGCAAGAGGCGGGGTGGGGCCGAGCCCCATCCCGCCTCTCCTTTGTTCAGCGGCGCCGCGAATCAGTGGCCGTAGAAGATCCAGCCGAACGCGGCCGCACCGATCACCAACGGAATCACCGTCTCGGCGATGTGGTGCTGGCGGCGGATGTGGAAGTGGAACGCCGCTTCGTCGTCGTACCAGTCACCACACGGCTCGCAGAAGTAACGCGCATGCGCCACGGGGCGTGGCGCGTACCAGCCGGGTCCCCATCCGTAGCCGCGCGCGTAGTGACGGGGCGCGTAGTCGCCTCGCGGTGGGCACCAGTCGCCGTGCTCGCGATGGCCGTGGCGGCCGTGGCGATGACGGGGACGGTCGTCGTCATCCCAGCCGCCGTGCCCGGCGCTGACTGGTGGCGGAGCGAGCAGTAGGGCGGCGCCGAGCAGAGCTGCGGCGCTCGAGAAGCGGGAACGGAAGGTAGAGGCACGCATTGCGAGACTCCTTGGCGGCCTTCGATGAGGCCGCTTCCAGGGATTCTTCGCCACAGCGCATGACGGATCCGTGAAGGCTGGCTGTCAGCAGCCTGCTAGCCCTCGAAAAGGCGCTCCGCGAGCCAGCGACGGTGGTGGATGCCGTCGCCGAGCATCGAGCGGCTCCACATCGCACGGCGGAAGTAGAAGTGCACGTCGCAATCCCAGGTGAAACCGTAGCCGCCGTGGAGTTGCACGCCCTTGCGCACGGCGTTGCAGTAGACGTCGCTCACCATCGATTTCGCCATGCGCGCCAGCGTCTCTGCGCCCGCATCCTGATGACTCGGCGGGCCAGGCGCTGTGCGCCCTGCGGCGGCGTCGAGCGCCGCGGCCGCGCCGGTCGCGAGACTGCGCGCCAACTCGATGCCGCACATCATGTCGACGATCGGGTGCTTCACGGCCTGGAAGAAGCCGATCTGGCGGTCGAACTGCTTGCGCGCGACTGCGTAGTCGCGCGTGATGAGCAGCACCGACTCGGCGCCGCCCACCTGTTCGGCGGCCAACGCGGCAAAGCCGCGCACCAGCATCGCGTGCCAGGCGGCGGCGCCGTCGCCGTCGAGGCGCGCCTGCGCGGCGACGCGCACGCCGTCGAACCCGACGCGCGCCGTCGGCCGCGTCGGGTCGATGCAGACCTCCGCTTCGACCGAGATGCCCGTCGCGGGAAGCTCGACGGCGAAGAGCGCGATGCGTCCCGACGGCTCGCGGAACGGCGCGACCACGAGTCCCGCATCGGTTCCGCAGATCACGTGCGTCTTCTGTCCGCGCAGCAGGAAGCCTCCATCGACCGCTTCCGCCGTCGCACCGACGCCGTCGGCCTCGAAGACTCCACCGGCTTCGCAGAGCGCGATCGTCGCAACCAGGTCGCCGGACGCGATCGCAGGGAGGAGGCGTTCGCGCTGTGCGTTGCTGCCGCTTTCAGCAATCGCGACGCCTGCGAGCAGCGAGGCGAGGAACGGGCCGGGCACCAGGCGCCGCCCCATCTCCTCCATCACGATCTCGACGTGCAGCCAGCCGAGGCCCGCACCGCCGTCGGCTTCGGGAAGCACCAGCCCCACCCAGCCGAGTTGTGCGAGTTCCTTCCAGAGGGCGCGGTCGAAGCCGACACCCGCATCGGCGAGCTTGCGCAGCTCGGCGATCGGCAGCCGCTCCGAGAGGAAACGACGCGCCTCGGCGCGCAGCAGCGCGTGCTCCTCGGTGCAGCCGAAATCGGTGGGGACCTCGAGTTTGATCGGGGTTGCCGCGGACATGGTTCGCCTCTCACTTCGTCTTCGGGAGGCCGAGCACGCGCTCCCCGATGATGTTGCGCTGCACTTCGCTGGTGCC
>JAGSPS010000194.1 GCA_018262315.1 Deltaproteobacteria bacterium
GCCGATCGCCCCGTTCGCCCAGCCGCCGATGATCGACGAGAAGAGTCCCGCGCCGCCGCCGCAGTGCACGACGAGCAGCCCCCCCGCGCGGAACTTCGGCAGCGTCGCATTCGCGAACTGCTCGGGGGCGCCCTCCGCGATGCCGCCCGCGCCGCGCACGATCTCGGCGCCGTGCAACATCAACAGCTCGTGCAAGCGCGCAATCAGTTTCTGCTTGTCCCAGCCCGCTTCGCGAAACACACGGGCGTGCTCTGGCGAGACGGCCAGGATCGCGTCGAAGACAAGCGGTAGCTTCGGGTGGTGCACCGTGCGCAGACACACCGCAAAGCTGCGCGCAAGCGACTCGGGGTCGCGCGAGAGCTGATCGACGATCGAACGCGGCGCTTCGCCCGGGAACAGCGTCACCGTGTTCGTGCCCGGCGCGAAGCCGAAGTCGCTCGAAAGCGGTGTCCACGGCGAGCCCTCTTCGTCCTCCGGGAAGCAGAACGCGATCTTGCCGGGATTGCCGAAAGTGGCGCGATCGACTTCGCCGGGCCGCCCGCCCCCGACGTTGCGCACCACCAACTGCAGCGCGCGGCCGATCGTCAGATTGGCGCGACAGCCCTGCCCGAAGACGTTGATGCCCGCGTTCATGCCGATCGCGCGGCGGATCGGGCCGTTCACGATCAACACGGGGCTCGTGGGCATCGTCGTCGCGAGCAGCCCGTGCATGTTGAACTCGCTGGTGCACGCGGCCTCGACGGCGGCCAGCACGACCGGCAGGTACTCCGGCTTGCAGCCCGCCATCACCGCGTTGATCGCCACCTTCTCGACCGTGCACTCGACGAGGTCTGGTGGCACCGTCGCGACGACCTCCTGCGGGGCGCGCGTAGTCCCGGCGAGCATCGCGAGCACGCGCTTCTCGGTGGGCATCGTGATCGGCAGGCCGTCGGTCCAGCCGCGCGCGTAGGCGGCTTCCATCTCGTCTTCGAGCGCGGCCAGTTCGACGCGCCGCGCGCGCAACTTCGCCGCGCCGAAACGCACCGCCAGCTCGGGTGCGAGGTCGGGATCGACCGAGAGCGAGCCGCAGCCCGGTCGCCATTCGGGAAGCCCGGAGCCGAGGCCTGCGACGCCCGTGAGCGCCCGCCACTCCGCACGCACCCAGCCAACCAGGCGCTCCTGTTCGACGCCGTGCTCGACGCGCAACAGCGTAGGCACGGTTTCGATCTGGTGGTGCCACGAGACTTCGAGCGAGGTGTCGTCGGCGCGCGCGGCGGGCTGAACCTCGACAGGGAACGCGGGATCGTCCTGCGTGTAGACCGTGAGCGGAAGCGAAGCCTCGCTCGCGAGCTGCGCCAGCACCGGCGCGACGACCTCGCAGGTCGGGCACGCGCGTTTCACGAACGCGACGAGACCGTTGGGCAGCGGCGGGCGCGAAGCAGCGTCCATCTCGATCCCTTCGTCAGGCCTGCAACAGCTCGCTTGCGATGCGCCGCGCGACGTTGCCGTCCATCTCGCCCTTGTGCGCCTTCATCAGGGCGCCCATCACCTTGCCGATCTCCTTCTGGCTCGTCGCGCCGGAAGCCGTGATCGCATCCTCGACCCAGCGCCGCGTCGTCGCCTCGTCGGCGAGCTGCGGGAGGAAGGTCTGGATCACGCACAGCTCGGCGCGCTCGGCGTCGGCGCGCTCGGCGCGGCCGACGTTCGTGAACGCGTCGATGCTCTCCTGGCGCTGCTTCTCGAGTTTGCGCAGCAGCGCGATGCACACCTCATCTGGAAGCGTCGTGGAGTTGTCCTTCTTCAGCTCGTTCAGGAACG
The DNA here is from genome assembly GCA_018262315.1 of Deltaproteobacteria bacterium. Classification (GTDB taxonomy): domain Bacteria; phylum Myxococcota_A; class UBA9160; order UBA9160; family PR03; genus PR03. Next base: position 1,798 of record JAGSPS010000194.1, read on the forward strand.
CAGCGCGAATCCCCTGCAGCGCGCCGAGGCGCGTCTCGTCCCTGGCCTTGCGCGCCTCGTTCATCTGCGCGCTGACGCTCTCGAAGATGCCCATGCTCATGCCTCCCCTTGCAGGACCGCGTCGACGACCAGATCCGGTCGCTCCATCGGGATCAGGTGACCGCAATCGACCTCGACGATGCGCGCGCCCGGCATCGCTGCGAAGACGCGCTCGAAGACGCTGCGCGGGAAGTCGCCGCGCGTCGCCCACAACACGGTGGCTGGAACCACCGCACGGCGCGCGATGGTTTCGATGTCGAGCCCACCGCTCGCCGAGAAGATCGCCGCCTCCGCTTCACCGGGGCAGCGCAGTTCCACCTGTCCATCGGCTCGCTGGCGCAGTCCGTGCTCGATGTAGAGGTCGAGCGCTTCGGGCAGCCAGGCGGCGAAGAGCGAGCGCTTGGCGAAGTGATCCCGCGCGGCGGCGAAACTCGGCCACAGCGAGCGGCGGCGCCGCGCTCCCTCGACCAGCCGGCCGAGCCGCGCAGCGCGATCGGGATCGGCGGCGTAGAGCGCGACCATCGCGGGCGGCGGCGGGATCACCGGATCGACGAGCACGAGGCGGCCAAACAGCGCCGGCCGCTCGGCTGCGGCGCCGAGCGCCGCGGTGCCGCCGAACGAGTGGCCGAGCCCGACTGCGACGCGACCGCCGCCGCACTCCTCCGCGAGGCGCTCTGCCACCGCGAGATAATCCGCCAAGAAGTTGGGCCAGGTGTAGGCCGCCGGTCCTTCGGGTTTCGACGAATCACCGTGGCCGCGCGCGTCCATCCCGATCACGCGGAAGCGCGGCACCAGCCCGCTGGCGACGAGCCCGAGCGTGCCGGCGCAGAATCCGTTGGCATGATGCATGAAGACGAGCGGGCCGTCGCCGCCCCAGTCGAGCAGCGAGATCTCGACGCCGCGCTCGGGCAGCTCGATGCGACGCGAAACAACGGGCAGTTTCACGAGAACCTCGCGGGCGGCGATCCTAGCCGTCGATTCTGGCGGCGTCCTTGCGACTCTGCGGTTTCACCAACGCCAACACGAGGCTTCGCGCCCCGGCGGCATCGAACGGAATGCCGACCTCGACCGACACGACGAAGCCGAACGCCAGCGTCACGAGCAGTGCGCCGAGCGCATCGGCGGAGACATCGGGTCGCACCGTCGCGGCGGCCTGCCCGGCAGCCGCGGTCTTGGCGACGCGTGCGGCCGCCTCGCTCAGCAGTGCGACGAAACGCTTTCGAACCGCAGCGGAGCGGTCGCTCGCCTCGAGGATGCGGTGGAACGGAACGCCGCCCGAAACCGGCGAGCTGCCGCGCGAACGCGCGCCCCGCAACTGCGCGATGCCGGCGACCGCTTCCTCGAAGCGACGCACCGTACGTTCGAGGTCGTGCGGCTCCTCTCCGGTTGCGATGATCGCGTCGAGAAATCGGCCGAGCGCGCGCTGCATCACCGCCGCGACGAGGTGTTCGCGGTCGCGGAAGTGCACGTAGAAGGCCCCGCGCGTGAAACCGGCGCGCGCGCAGATCGCGTCGAGGCTCGGGGCGTCGAGACCGCGCGAGCCGAACTCGGCCGCCGCGGCGTCGATCAGCGCCTCACGCGTCTCGGCCTTGGCGCGCTCGCGGAGCGAAGCCCGCTCGGCGGGCTCCAAGGCGCCGGAGCGCTCCGCCTGCTGCTTCTCGCGGCCCCGTTGCGCCATGGGGTTGACATACTAGCCGGTACGTCAAAACATCCATCTGCATACGTGGTCGTATGTGAAATGACCGCACAGCGCGCCCGCTCAGGAGACCGCCATGGCCGCGACCACCCCGAACACCGAGCTGGCGGCGCCCGCCGTTCCGGAGCGCGCGACTGCGCTCGAGACGCTGCGGATCTGGTCCCTGCACCTGCTCTGCTTCGCGCTGCCGACCAGCACGCTCGCCTTCCTGCTGACGGCGCCGCACCGCTGGTGGGGCGCGCTGCCGTGGCTCGGCGTGATCGTCGGCTCGGTGATCCTCGACCAACGCAGCGCACCCGAGCACCGCCAGCCCGCCGCGCGACTCGCGCGCTGGCCGTTCGACGCCGTGCTCTACGTGCTCGCGGCGATGCAGCTCGCGTGTGTCTTGCTGGCGGCATACACGGTTTCGGCTCACGGCTTCTGGCACATCGACACGTTGGTCATGTTCCTGCTGGTCGGCGTGAACTCGGGCTACTGCGGCATCGTCGTCGCGCACGAGCTGATCCATCGCCGCGAGAAGCACCGGCAGTGGCTCGGCCGCGTGCTGATGGGCAGCGTACTCTACGAGCACTTCGCCACCGAGCACGTGCGCGGTCATCACGCGCGCGTGGGCACGCCCGAAGATCCTGCGACGGCGCGCTTCGGCGAGACCTACCAGGCCTTCTTCCTGCGCACCGTGCCGGGCCAGTTCAAGAGCGCCTGGCGCCTCGAATGCCACCGCATCGGCAACGCCGCGATGCCGCTCTGGGACCGCCGCCAGCTCCACAATCGCGTGCTGCAGGGGTTGGTCGCCGAATGGAGCGTCGCACTCGCGATCGCCGCCGTGCTCGGCGCCGGCGCGCTCGCATTCCACCTGCTCCAGTCTCTCTCCGCGATCCGGTTGCTCGAGGCCGTCAACTACTTCGAGCACTGGGGACTCGTGCGGAGCGGAAAGAAGCCGAGCCCGATCGATTCCTGGGACACCGACTCGCGCTTTACGCTCTACACGCTCGTGGGTCTCTCGCGGCACGCCGATCATCACGCCTTCGCGACGCGTCCCTACCAGCAACTGCGCCATTGGGACGAGAGCCCGAAGCTGCCTTCGGGCTACTTCGGAATGGTCGAGATGGTGCTGCTCGAGAACCGCGCGTTCCGGCGTCTGATGACCGCCGAGCTGGAGCGCCGCAAGCTCGGCCCCTTCGCCGGGACCGGAGGTTATGCTCTGCCGCAATGAACCTCGATCCCGGCGGCTTCGGCGACCGGTTGCGCGCGCTTGCGCAGCAACGCCTCGCGGCCTTCGAGCGGATCGCCGAGCCGCTCGGTGAGCGGCGCGCAGCGGCGGTCGCGCTCGCGCTGGTCGCCGACGCCGAGCAGCGACCGTGCTTCGTGCTGACGCGTCGCGCGGTGAGGATGAATAGCCATGCCGGGCAGTGGGCGCTGCCGGGCGGTCGCGTCGATCCCGGCGAGTCCGCGGAACAGGCCGCGCTGCGCGAACTCGAGGAGGAGGTCGGCCTCGCGGCCCCGCGCGAGAACGTGCTCGGCGTGCTCGACGACTACCCCACGCGCTCGGGCTACGTGATCACGCCCGTCGTGGTGTGGGGCGGTGACGACGCGCGGCTCGAACGCAACCCGGGCGAAGTCGCCGAGATCCACCGCGTTCCGCTCGCCGCGCTGCTGCGCCCCGAAGTGCCGCGCCTGCGCAGCATCCCCGAAAGCGATCGCCCGGTCATCTCGATTCCACTCTCGATGGCCGACGTCCACGCTCCCACCGCCGCGATCGTCTACCAGCTCCGCGAAGTCGTCATTCGCGGCGAACCCACCCGCGTCTCCCACTTCGACCAACCCGTCTTCGCCTGGCGGTGAGGAGAAAGGGGACGGTCCTCGCCGAGGACGGGCTCAGGAGAAAAGGGACAGACCTTCTCGCACTTTGGGCGAGGTGTGTCCCCGAACTCCTCGGCTGGGTCACATCGAGGACCGTCCCCTTTCTCCTCGTTCTCCTCTAAGGTGACGGCGATGAGTCGGACGGGGCTAGCGATGGTGCAGACGGCGGCTCGGCGACTCGAGGCGCGGGAGTTGGCGCTGCCGGCGATCGGCGTGGACGATGCGCTGTTGCGCGTCGAGGCGTGCGGGATCTGCGGGAGCGACGTCGAATCGTTCCAGGGCGTGTTGAAGGTGCCGCTGCCGCTGATCCCGGGACACGAGCCGCTCGGCGTGATCGAGGCAATCGGCGAACGAGCCGCGCAACGCTGGGGCGTACGGGCCGGCGATCGCGTCGCGGTCGAGACGCTGCTGCCGTGCAACGCCTGCCGGCGCTGTCGCAGTGGCGCGTATCAGCTCTGTGCGTCGCGACGCGTCTACTCGTACATTCCACTCGCCGAGGCGCCCGGCCTGTGGGGCGCGTACGCCGAGTTTCTCTACCTCGCGCCCAACGCGATCGTGCACAAGGTCGATCCCAGCCTGCCCGCCGAAATCGCGGTGATGTTCAACCCGCTCGGCGCCGGTTTCCGCTGGGCGGCCGAGATGCCACGGACCCAGCCGGGCGACACGGTGCTCGTGATGGGACCCGGCCAGCGCGGGCTCGCCTCGGTGATCGCGGCGCGTGAGGTCGGCGCCGGCACGATCCTCGTGACCGGTCTCTCGCGCGACGCGCACAAGCTCGCGCTCGCGCGCGAGTTCGGCGCCGACCACACGATCGACGTCGAGCGCGAGTCGCTGGTGAAGCGCGTGCGCGAAATCACCGACGGCCGCGGCGTCGACGTGGTGATCGAGGTGACGCCCGTCGCCACCCAGCCGATCGTGGATGCGCGCATGCTCGGCGTAACGGTCGGCGAGAGCACAGCGGAACGAGTGCGGCTCGTGTTGCCGTTCGCCGATGGCAACACCAATCCGGGCCAGGTGCTGCACGGCGGTGTCGCCGCGTCGCTGGTGGCGCTGGCGGGACAGGCCGTCGCACGCGCGGCGCTCGCCGCCGAAACCGGGCCCTTCCACAGCGCCACGCTCCAGGTGACCTATCTCGCTGCCGCCAGGGCGGAGGCGGTGGTCGCCGAAGCGCGCCTGCTCCGCGCCGGCAAGGAACTCTGCTTCGCCGACGTGCAGGTGCGCACGCAGAACGGCAAGGCGATCGCGCAGGGACTCGTCACGGTGCGAGGTCGCAGCGGAACAGCCGACGCGCAGCTTCCCGAGACACGCGGCGACGACGGCGCAGCCGAACCCGGCCCGATGGGACCGCACGTCGCGAAGACGCCGTTCATGCGACGCCTCGGCCTGCGCATCGAGCACATGAGCGGCGGCACCGCGCGCATCGTGTTGCCCTTCCGCGACGGGCTCAGCGACGCGAGTGGCGGCGTACACGAAGGCGCCGCGCTCGCACTGTTCGACACCACCGGTGCGATGGCTGCGTGGGCGGTGACGGGACCAGGTCCCTATCGCGCCTCGACTCCGGCACTTCAGGCGCAGTGCCTGGCGCCGCTGCCCGCGGACGACCTCGTCGCGTTCGGTCGCGCCGTGCACCGCGACGCCGAGTCACACTGGTGTGACGTCGAGGTCGCGGGTGCCCGGTCCCGGCGCGTCTTCGCACGCGGGACGGTGCAGTATCGGATCGTGACCTGACGCACGACTATTCCACCGTTTCGAGTCGCACCGCCACCGAGCGCGACGTGTCCTGCAGCATCGCCACCCACTGGTCCGCCCAGCCGTACTTCGCGCGCAGCAGCCGGCGGATCGTCGCGTGACCTGCGGCGCCGGGTTCGGGAACCGCGCGGTAGCGCGTCGTCGCGCCCGCGTGCAGCACTTCGATCTCGGGCTGCGCCTGCGCTTCGCGCAGCCAGGCGCGCTCGGGCGTCGCCGCTTCGACGAAGAGCGTGCCGTTTTCTTCCGCGACCCACACGCGCGTTTCGTGAACGGTGCCATCTGCAGCGCGCGTGCGCAGGACCGCTACGTCGCGGCCTTCGAGTGCGAACCAGGTGACGCCGCCGAACGCGAACAGCGCCACCGCGAGTGCAAGCAGCGCCCGCATCAGCGGCTTCATCGCGTCGAGCATGACCTGCCGGTGCGGCTCGGGCAACGGCGATTGGCGCCGCTCGAGCCGCTGCGCGACCGTGTCGAAACCCGATGATCGACTTCGCTCTCGACCCCGAACTGGAGCTGCTGCGCGAGACCGCGCGGAGCTTCGCGCAGCATCGACTGCGCCCCCACGACCGCGACTTCGAGACGGCGCGCGGCGTCGATGTCGCCACGCGCGACGCCTTCACCGAGATCGGACTCGCCGCGCTCGAGTGGCCGGAGGCGCTCGGCGGCGCGGGGCTCGGCGCGTTGGCGCGCGCGCTGGTGCTGGAGGAACTGGGCGCGGCCGACGCGGGCGCCGCGCTCACCCTCGATCCTCTCGGTCCGGCTTTCTACGCGCTCGCCGAGTGCGGCGAGGCGGCTGCGCTGCAAGCGATCGCGCAACCGCTGCTCGAGCGGCCGGGGTCGCGCGCCGTGCTCGCGTGGAACGGCGTCGCGCGCGTCGCGCTTCGCAATGGACGCGCGACGGGCGTGCTGCCGTGGCTGCCGGCGGATCGCGTCGACCTGCTGGTGCTGCTCGACGGCGACGCGGTCGCCGTGATCGACGAAGGCATCGCTCTCGCGCCGCTGCGCGGCGCCGGGCTGCGCGCCGCCGGCGCGTCGGAGCTGCGCCTCGATGGGGCTCCCGTGCGGGCGTGGTGGGTGAACCCGCGCGGCGCGCGCCGGGCGCTGGCGCGCGCGCGACTCTACGCGGCGTCGCTGCTGCTCGGCGTGATGCGCGCCGCCGCCGGGTTCTCTCGCGACTACGCGCTGCAACGCGTAGCCTTCGGCAAGCCGATCGCGCATCACCAGGCGCTCGCGTTCCTGATCACGGACATGGCGATGGCCGTCGACGGGTCGCGGCTGCTGGTGCACGAAGCAGCCGTGCGCCTCGATCGCGGCGGCGACGCGGAGGAGGCCTGTGCGACGGCGTTCCTCGAAGCCGCCGAGCAGGCGATGTTCGTGACACCGAACGCCGTCCAAATACTGGGCGGCCACGGTTTCATGCAAGACTACCCGGTCGAGAAGTGGATGCGCGAAGCGCGTGCGCTCGGGCTCTGCTTCGGCGGCGTCGACGGCGCGCGCGAGGACGCCGGGCGCGGAATCGTCGCGGCGCACGCCCCGCTAGGGCTACTCGAGGCGCAGCCGTGAACTTCAAGATCGACGACGAGCTGCGCAAACGCCTCGCGGGCATCCGCGAACTCGGCCGCACGCAGATCCGGCCGCTCGGACTCGAGGCGGATCGCGCGGGCAAGCCCGTCGATCCCGACCATCCGTTCTACGCGCTGCTCTTGAAGCTCGGACTCGGCAGAACGCGTTGGCTCGGCGGTGAGCTCGACGCGGAGCAAGACGCAACTCGAAGCCGTGTTGGCTCGCCGCCGTCCGGCGGCGAGCGGGGCCATAAGGCCGGGCCGTCGCTGACCGGTGTTCTTCTTTCTGAAGAGCTGGCGTACTGGGATCGCGGCGTCGCGGTCTCGTTTCCCGGCCCGGGGCTCGGCGAGCCGCCCGTGCTGTCGATGGGAACGCCCGAGCAGAAAGAGCGCTTCCTAGCGCGCTTCCGCGAGCCCGACCGGCCGCGCTGGGGATCGTTCGCGATGACCGAACCGGGCGCCGGTTCCGATGTCGCCGCGATCCGCACCTCCTGCAAGCGCGACGGCGATCACTGGATCCTCGACGGTGACAAGTCGTTCGCCGCCAACGCGAGCCGCGCCGATTGGATCGTCGTGTGGGCCACCGCCGACACATCGCTGGGACGCGCCGGGCACCGCGCCTTCGTCGTCGAGCGCGACACGCCGGGCCTCGGCGACTTCAAGATCGAGAAGAAGATGGGACTCAAGGCCTACGAGTCGACGTCGTTCACGTTGCGCCATTGTCGCGTACCGGCGTCGCACCTGCTCGGCGGCGAAGCCACGTACAGCAACCAGGACGGCTCGCGCGGTGCGAAGCGCGCCGGCTTCAAGGGCGCCCTGCAGTCGTTCAACGCGACGCGGCCGATGATCGGCGCGATGGCGGTCGGCATCGGCCGCGCGGCGCTGGACGAGGCCGCGGCGTTCGCGCGCGAGCACGATCTGGGTAGCGACCCGCGCGTGCGCGACCGCCTCGAGCGCACGCGCCGCAAGCTGCGCGTCGCGCGCCTGCTGTGCTGGCGCGCGGCCTGGCTCGCCGACCAGCAACAGCCGAACATCGTCGAGGCATCGATGGCGAAGGCGCACGCCCCTGCCGCCGCGCTCGACGCAACGCTCCTCGGGATGGAACTGCTCGGCGAGGTGGGCGCACGGGGCGATCACCTGATCGAGAAGCTGTTCCGCGACGTGAAGGCGATGGACATCGTCGAGGGAACCGGCCAGATCCAGCACATCGTGATCGCGCGCCAGCTCGTCGGGTTGCCGCGCGAGTAGCGCTCACAACCGAGGAAGTGATGAAGCAACCGAAGCAGATCTCCGCCGAGCAAGCCGCCGCCCTCGTGCGCTCGGGCGACTGGCTCGACTACGGCTTCGGCATGGGCCAACCGGATCGCTTCGACCGCGCGCTCGCCGCGCGCGCCGGCGAGCTGCGCGGCGTGAAGATCCGCGCCTGCCTCACGATGCGACCGCGCGCCGTTCTCGAAGCCGACCCGACCGCCGAGTCGTTCCTCTGGCTCAACTGGCACTTCTCGGGCTACGACCGCCGCCAGCACGACGCCGGCCGCTGCACCTACATCCCGATGAACTTCGGCGAGGCGCCGGACTACTA
>JAGSPS010000195.1 GCA_018262315.1 Deltaproteobacteria bacterium
CGGCGTGGGAGGACTTCCCCACCGACGACCCGGTCGCCGACACGCGGCGCATGAACGCGTTCATCGAGGAGCGCGTGCGCGAGTTGCCCGAGCAGTACTATTGGGTGCACAAGCGGTTCAAGACGCGCCCGCCCGGGGAGGCGGGGTTCTACTGAGAGCGAACCGCAACGGCGCGAAAGGCGCAAAGGATCGCAAAGGCAGTCTGTGTGAGATGCCGGCTTCGTCTCGTGTCGCGTCCATCGGCAGGCACCGTGCCACCGCCGACGGTGGCCGGCAGCAGAGCTTTGCTATTGCGTATCTTTGCGCCCTCTGCGCGTTTGCGGTGAAGCGCTCCGCATGAAGCTCAAGTTCACCAAAATGCAGGGCGTCGGCAACGACTTCGTCGTGATCGACGGCGTGCGGCAGCGCGTGGATCTCACGCCCGCGCTCGCGCGCAAGCTCGCCGACCGACACTTCGGCGTCGGCTGCGACCAGATCCTGCTCGTCGAGCCCGCGGGCGCGCCCGGCGTCGACTTCCGCTACCGCATTTTCAACGCGGACGGCGGCGAGGTGGAGCAGTGCGGCAACGGTGCGCGCTGCTTCGTGCGCTTCGTGCGCGAGCAGGGGCTCACGGCGAAAGCGGAGATCCGCGTCGAGACGAAAGGCGGCGTGATCGCGCCGCGGCTCGAGGCGGATGACGAGGTCACCGTCGACATGGGCGCCCCGGTGTTCGAGGCGAAGCGCATCCCGTTCGTCACCGACTCGGACGCGATCGTGCAGCCGCTCGACGTCGACGGCGAGACGGTGATGATCACCGCGCTGTCGATGGGCAATCCGCACGCGGTGCAGATCGTCGCGGACGTCGATGCCGCGCCGGTCGCGACGCAGGGCCCGAAGATCGAGGCGCATCCCCGGTTCCCGCAGCGCGTCAACGCCGGTTACATGCAGGTGCTCGACCGAGAGCGCATCCGCCTGCGCGTTTACGAGCGCGGAGCGGGCGAGACGCTCGCATGCGGCACGGGGGCGTGCGCAGCGGTGGTCGCGGGCATCCGGCGCGGGCTCCTGGAACCGAGCGTGCGCGTCGCGGCGCGCGGCGGGGAATTGACGATCGCTTGGGCGGGCGCGGACAATCCGGTCTTTCTCACCGGGCCGGCGGTCACGGTGTTCGAGGGTGAAGTGGACCTGGGGAAGCTTTGATGCAAGCCGAAGACGTCGCGAACTATCTCAAGGACCATCCCGACTTCTTCGAGGCGTACCACGACCTCCTGTCGCAGATTTACGTGCCGCACCCGCATGGCGGCCGTGCCATTCCTCTCTCCGACCGGCAGGTGCTGACGCTGCGCGAGAAGTCGCGCGCGCTCGAATCGAAGCTCTCCGAGCTGATCCAGTTCGGCGAGGAGAACGATGCGCTCGGCGACAAGGTGCACCGGCTCGGCCTCGCTCTGCTCGCACCGGTGGCGTTCGAGCCCTACATTCAGGCTCTCTACTACGGCCTGCGCGAAGACTTCGCGGTGCCGCATGTCGCGATGCGTCTGTGGCGGGGCGAGGGCGACGGCGCCGAGTACGAGCCGGTGAGCGACGCGTTGCGCGACTACGCCGCGAAGCTCGAGCAGCCGTTCTGCGGCGCGAACGAGAACTTCGAGGCCGTGAGCTGGTTCGGCGAGGCGGCGCCGCATGTCCGCTCGGTGGCGTTCATGCCGCTGCGCGACCGCGACGGGACGTTCGGCATGCTCGCGATCGGCTCCGAGGATCCGGAGCGCTTCTTCCGCGAGATGGGCACGCTCTACCTGCAGCGAATCGCCGACATGGTCGGCGCAGGGCTCGCGCGCTTCGTCTGACCGCGATGACTCGCGAGCGCAGCGCGCCGGCCCCCCAACAAGACGCGGGGCGCGCGTTGCTCGACGAGTATCTGGATCATCTCTCGCACCAGCGCCGGCTCGCGCCCGGAACGCGGCGCAACTACCAGCGCGACGTCGGAACGCTGCTCGCGGCCGTCGGTGGCGTTGCGGTGGAGCGCATCGAGAGCCACCACATCCGACGCTCGGTCGCGCAGCTGCACGCGCGCGGGATCGAGCCGCGGACGCTCGCTCGCATCCTCTCGGGATGGCGCGGCTTCTTCGCCTGGCTCGTGCGTCATCGCGGGCTTGCCGCGAATCCGTGCGCCGGCGTGCGCGCCCCCAAGGCGTCGAAGTCCCTTCCCAAGGCGCTGTCGCCCGACGCGGCGGCGCGCCTGCTCGACGCGCCCGGCGACGCGACACTCGAAGTTCGCGATCGCGCGATGTTCGAGCTTTTCTACTCGTCCGGCCTGCGGCTCGCGGAGCTGGTAGGACTCACGACCACCGACGCGCATGCGATGCTTCGCGAGGCCGAGGTGACCGTCACCGGCAAGGGATCGAAGACGCGCGCGGTGCCGGTCGGCGCGAAGGCGCGCGAGGCGATCGCGGCGTGGCTCGAACGACGCGCGAACGTCGCCGCCGCGGACGAGAGGGCCCTGTTCGTGGGCGCGCGCGGCGCGCGAGTGAACCCGAGCGTGGTGCGCGAGCGCCTCGCGAAGTGGGCGTTGCGCTCCGGCGTGGCGCAGCACGTTCACCCGCATGTGTTGCGCCATTCGTTCGCGACGCACCTGCTCCAATCGTCCGGGGACTTGCGCGCCGTGCAGGAAATGCTCGGGCACGCGAGCATCTCCACGACGCAGGTTTACACGAGCCTCGACTTCCAGCATCTCGCGAAGGTTTACGACGCGGCGCATCCGCGGGCGAAGAAGAAGACCTGAGCCGTGAAGCCTGAACCGAGAATCGTGAACCGTGGTGCCCCGATCGCGGGCGGCGCAGCGCTACCGATCGCGGGAGTCGGCCGGTGAGCGCGAAGCCCGCCCGCGAAGTCCGTCGAGGCAAGCCCGGGACCGCGCGGCGCCGCGACGCCGCGCCCGATCGCTCCAGTTCGCGCGGCGTGAGATCGCCAGCGCCCCCGCCGCGCGCGCGCACGTGGATCGAGGGCGACACGCCGGCCGTGGTGCTCAACCCCGAGCGCGAGCGCTCGGTGCTCCGCGGCCATCCCTGGGTGTTCTCCGGCGCGATCGAACACGTGCACGGCGACCCGGCGAGCGGTGCGACCGTGCGTGTGATCACCGCCGACGGCCGCGAGATCGGGCTCGGCGCATACAGCCCAAGTTCGCAGATCCGCGTGCGCCTCTGGACGCGCGACGCGGGGGCCGTCATCGAGAGCGCCTTTTTCCGCGAGCGTGTTCGCGCCGCCGTCGCGCGACGCCGGGCGTTCCTCGATGCGGAGGCGCTCGCCGCGTGCCGACTCGTTCACAGCGAAGCGGACGGGCTGCCCGGCGTCGTTGCCGACCGCTATGCCGACGTGGTCGTCGTGCAGTTCACGTCTGCGGGCGCAGAGCACTGGCGCGGGCCGATCGCAGACGCCCTCGAAGCGGAGACCGGATGCCGAACCGTCTACGAGCGCTCCGACGCGGAAGTGCGCGAGCTCGAGGGCCTCGCCCCGCGCATGGGTCCGCTGCGCGGCACGCTCGACGGGCGACTGGTCGAGATTACCGAGCACGGCATCCGGTATCGCGTCGACGTCGCCCACGGTCAGAAGACCGGGTTCTATCTCGATCAGCGCGACAATCGCGCCCGCGTGCGCGACCTTGCCGGCGACTGCGACGTCCTCAACTGCTTCGGCTACACGGGCGGTTTCTCGCTTGCGGCGCTTGCCGGCGGTGCGCGATCGGTGATGTCGGTCGACAGCTCTGCCGACGCGCTCGCGCTCGCGCGCGAGAATCTCGAGGCGAACGGGCTCGACGCCTCGCGGGCGGAATGGGTCGACGCCGACGTGTTCCAGCACCTGCGGCAGCTGCGCGACGCCGGGCGCTCGTTCGATCTCGTCGTGCTCGACCCGCCCAAGTTCGCGCCGACCGCCGCGCACGCCGAGCGCGCGTCGCGCGCGTACAAGGACATCAACCTTCTCGCGTTGCGGCTGCTCCGGCATGGCGGCGTTCTCGCGACGTTCTCGTGCTCCGGCGGCGTGTCCGCCGACCTTTTCCAGAAAATCGTCGCCGGCGCGGCGGTCGATGCAGGTGCGGACGCGCAGGTTCTCGCCCGCCTCCAAGCCGCGCCGGACCACCCGGTCATGCTCGCCTTTCCCGAGGGCGAGTATCTCAAGGGATTGATTCTTAAGAAGTTCTGAATTTCCCGGCGCGGGGAAGGCCGAGCGGTTGCCGGCCTCTGTCCACCCGACTACAATCGCGCGCCTTACGCAGCCGGCGGCTGCAATCCCGGGGGACGCCGGGGCACCCGCCCGGCTCCCGCTCTCTTTTCGGCTCGACGCGCGCCCCAATGGCGGCGCGAGCGGACGAGGTCATGACGAACGACAGCATGGTTCCGGTGACCATCCTCACCGGCTTCCTGGGCGCCGGCAAGACGACGCTGCTCAATCGCATCCTGAAGGAGAGCCACGGGCACAGGATCGCGGTGATCGAGAACGAATTCGGGGAGGCCGGCGTCGACAACGAGATCCTGCTGCAGGATCGCGAGGAGCAGATCGTCGAGATGAACAACGGCTGTATCTGCTGCACCGTGCGCGGCGATCTCGTGCGCATCCTCGGCGAGCTCAAGCAGAAGCGCGATGCGGGCGCGCTCGGCTTCGACCGGGTGATCATCGAGACCACGGGCATGGCGGATCCCGGCCCGGTGGCGCAGACGTTCTTCATGGACGAAGCGATCGGCGAGTACTACCTGCTCGATTCGATCATCACTGTCGTCGACGCGAAGCATGCGGCGAAGCAGCTCGACGAATTCACCGAGGCGCAGGAGCAGGTCGGGTTCGCCGACCGGATCCTGCTCTCCAAGACCGATCTCGTCAGTGCCCCCGAGGTCGAGTTGCTGAAGCACCGCCTCGCCCGCATCAACCCGCGCGCGCCGGTGACGAAGGTGCATTTCGGCGAGACGCCGATCGCGGACATCCTCGACATCCGCGGCTTCAACCTGAACGCGATCCTCGAGCTGGAACCCGGCTTCCTCGACGAGGACGACCACGAGCACGACGACGCCGTGCACTCGTTCGTGTTCCGGTCGGAGCGGCCGTTCGACGGCGTGAAGCTCGAGGAGTTTCTCGCCGGCATGATCCAGGTGTACGGCCCGGACATGCTGCGCTACAAGGGCGTCCTCCATCTCCAGGACAACCCGCATCGGGTCGTATTCCAGGGCGTGCACATGCTCATGGGCGGCGACCTCGGCAAGCCCTGGGATTCGGCCGAGCGGCGCGAAAGCGTGCTCGTCTTCATCGGCCGCAATCTCCCCGAAGAACTTTTCGTGCAAGGACTCGAGCAATGCCTCGCCAAACCGCAGTGAAGAAGACGCCCGCGCGGGCTGCGACCAAGCCCGTGGCGAAGAAGCCCGCCGTGAAGAAGCCGGTGAAGGCCGCCGCGAAGGCTGCAGCGCCGGCGAAGGCTTCCGCTCCAGCGAAGCGCCCTGCCGCAGCCAAGGTGCTTCCGATGGCCAAGGCACCCGCACCGGCGAAGCCCGCCGCGTCCCCGAAGCCTGCGACGCCGCTGAAGTCGGTGCCCGCGGCTGCCGCGCCCGCGCCGGCACTTGCGCCTGCCGCGCCCCCACGTGCGGCACCGGTCGTCGTCGCCACCGCGCCGACGCCGCGTCCTGCGCCGAAGCCTGCGCCTGTCATCGCCCCGCGCACGGACGTGCGCTTCGCCGGCATCAGCGAAGCCGACCTGCTGCGCATGCCCGCCGACGACTACATGAACGACGCGCAACTCGCGTTCTTCCGGGCCATGCTGCTCGACATGAAGCGCGAGCTCGAGCAGAACGCCGGTGCCACGTCCGAACACCTTCGCGAGAACGAAGTGGTGCCGGATCCTGCGGACCGCGCGACCATCGAGGAGGAACACGCCCTCGAGCTGCGCACCCGCGACCGCGAGCGCAAGCTCATGAAGAAAGTCGATCAGTCGTTGCGGCGCATCGAGGACGGCTCGTACGGCTGGTGCGAGGAAACCGGTGAGCCGATCGGCCTCGCCCGCTTGCTCGCCCGCCCGACGGCCACGATGTCGGTCGAGGCGCAGGCGCGTCGCGAGCTGAAGCAGCGGATGTACGGCGACTAACCGTTACGCCGGAGCCTCGCCCAAGTCGCCGCGCCCCGGGGCCCGGCCGTGTTCGGGGGCGTTCGGCGAAAACCTCTTGCGCGACCGGCGCCGGATGGTTTCTAGTACGTGCTGTCCGGCGTTGCTCCCGCCCTGAATCGGCTACTCATGAGTTCCGTGCGCAGGCTTCTTTCCCGGCTGCTCCTTGCCCTCGCGCTGGTCGTC
>JAGSPS010000196.1 GCA_018262315.1 Deltaproteobacteria bacterium
TTCGTGCGCGAGGACCCGACGTTCCGCTCCCACGTCGATCCCGAGAGCAACGAGACCGTGATCTCCGGGATGGGCGAGCTGCACCTCGACGTCTACGTCGAGCGCATGAAGCGCGAGTACAACGTCGAGGTCCAGACCGGCGCGCCGCAGGTGGCCTACCGCGAGACGATCTCGCAGCGCGCCGACTATTCCTACGTCCACAAGAAGCAGACCGGCGGCTCCGGCCAGTACGCGAAGGTGGCGGGTTACATCGAGCCGCTGCCGGAGGGCGATGGTCGCATCTGGGAGTTCTCGAACGAGGTGCGCGGCGGCGCGATTCCCACCGAGTTCATGGGAGCGGTCGAGAAGGGCTTCGCCAGTGCGCTGGTGAAGGGCCGTCTGATCGGCTTCCCCACGATCGGCGTGAAGGTGGTGGTGAACGACGGCCAGTCGCATGCGGTCGATTCGTCGGAAATGGCGTTCATCTCGGCGGCGCGCGGCGCGTTCCGGTCGTGCTACTCGGCGGCCAGACCCATCATCCTCGAGCCGGTGATGAAGCTCGCGGTCGAAGGGCCGGCGGAGTTCCAGGGCGCAGCGCTCAAGACCATCATGCAGCGGCGCGGCACGGTGATAGGCACCACCGAGGAGGCCGGCTTCTGTCGCGTCGAAGCCGAGGTGCCGCTCGCGGAGATGTTCGGCTATGCCACCGACCTGCGTTCCCAGACGCAGGGCAAGGCCGAGTTCACCATGGAGTTCGCGCGCTACCTGCCTTGTCCAAACGAGGTGACGAAAGAACTGCTCGAGAAGTACGCCGATCGGCGCAAGGACGAAGAGTGATGTACCGCCGCTTCCTGAACGCTCGTTCGCCGCTTCGACTGCTCGAAAAGGGCCTCCACGGAGGTCTCGGGTCGGGCAACCTCGGCCTCGTGATCGCCGGTCCGGGTGTCGGCAAGACCTCCTTCCTGGTGGGTGTCGCACTCGACGAGCTGATGCGGAACAAGCCGGTCCTGCACATCACGCTCGGTCACAACGTTCAGCATGTGCGCGACTACTACAACACCGTCTTCGAGGAACTCGCCCACACGACGCAACTCGACGAGAACCACGTCGCGGCGCGCGCCGAGATGGATCGCCTGCGCCGCATCCGCGCCTACCCGCAGAGCTCCTTCGACGCCAAGCGCCTGCGCGAAGCGCTCGCTCTCGAGGCCGAGTTGGGTCCGCGTCCCGAGCTCGTGGTGGTGGACGGCCTCGACGTCGCGCAGCGCACCGCCGCCGAACTGGAGGAGTGGGCGAGCGCGGCGCGCGACGCCCACGCCGAGGTGTGGATGGGCGCCAGCGTCGCGGGCGAGCGGATCGCCTCGTTGCCAGCCGAACTCCGACCGCTCGAGGGCAGTTTCAGCGTGATCCTGGCGCTCGAGCCCGGTGACGGCTCCGTCGCGCTGCGCGCCCTCAAGGACCACGACAGCCGCGACGTGAGCGCCCTGCACGTCGCGCTCGATCCGAAGACGCTGCTGCTGGTGCGCTCGTAGGCTACGAGCCGAGCAGGCGACCGATCAGGCCGCTGCTCAGCGTTCGTCGCACGTCGGCGTAGACCACACCGGCGGCGCTCTTTGCAGCCGCCACCTTCGTGCCCTTTCGGGCCGCCGGTCCAGGTGTGGCCCGCTTGACGGGCTTCTTCGGCGTCGCTTGCTTCGCGCGGCGCTTCGGCGCCGACTTCCTTGCGGCCGGCTTTGCGCTCGCCTTCTTCGTCTTCTTCTTTGCGGCCATGTTGCCTCCTGGAGTAGTGCGCAATGTAGTGGGCCGCGCAGCCTCCGCTAGGAGCCTGACCAAGACGAACCGTTGCGCCTCGGGCTGACGCTCGAGCCCGCCCGCGCCTGGTTCTCCGTCTTCGACAGCAGACGTACCTGAAGGGATGGCAAGTAGCGCGGGGGCGGGGCGTTCGGCCGAAACGTCCTCGGCGGAGGCGGCTCGGCAGCTTCGCGGCGAGCGCTTGTAACCGCCTGCGGATTGTTTCGGACGAACGTCACGCCGCCGCGGCCCACGCGTCGGCTTCCGAGAGACGGAATCAATCTCGGTCGGTCTCCCAGCAGGCCGACTCGCGAGGCGGCCAAGCGAAGCGCGGGTGCTAGCTCGATTTTTTCGGCAGCGCCTGAAACTCGGACAACTTGTCGCGCCACGGTGCGCGCAGCGCGAGCGCTTCCTCGCGCAGGAAACCGAGTTCCTCGGCGATCTTCGCGATCTCGGCGCTCTCGGCGCTCGCGATCGTGCCGTCGGCGGCTGCCACGGCATAGAGGCAGTGCAGCAGTCTCATGCGCTCTTCGCGCGTCGAAATCTCACGGAACTCGCGCGTGACGACGTAGTTCTCGGTGCCGCCGAGCAGGCGCGTCTGCGACTTCGCGATCTCGACGGCGAGGGCGGCCTCCTCCCCGGAGAGCCCTGCGTGCTCCCGGACCAGCGCGAGCATTGCGTCGGTTTCGGTCTCGCTGATCCGCAGATCGGAGTTGGCGACGCGCGCCAGCACGTACGCAAAGGCGGCGAGGTGGCGCGCACGCGGCTGGGGCAGCCGCTCGAGTCGCGCGGCGATGCGGCGCACCGTTTCGGTCTCGCCGCTGCGATCGCTGCGTGTCGCCGCCCCGAAGATGCGCTGGAGGAAACTCACGGCCGCGCAAGATGGCAGAGCTGGCTCGCGCCGACCACCCGCTATCGTGCGTCCCGATGTCCGATCTGCCCGACTCCGACTCGTCGTTCATGTTGCTCCACAATCCCCGCTGCTCGAAGTCGCGCGCCGCCCGCGCGCTGCTCGAAGAGCGCGGCGTCGAATTCGCGGAACGCCACTACCTCGACGATCCGCTCACGCTCGTCGAACTCTACGAGCTGGCTGCGCGACTCGGCAGCTCGCCGCGCGCGTGGTCGCGGCGGGGTGAAGAAGCCTGGTCCGCCGCCAACCTCTGGGACGACGCGGACGACGACGCGATCCTGCGCGCGATGTCCGCGCATCCGATCCTGATCGAGCGTCCGATCCTGGTGCGCGGCCGCCGCGCCGTCGTCGGCCGCCCGCCGGAGCGCATTCTCGAGCTGCTCTAGGTGCGGCTGGGTATCGACTCTCGCAGACTTTCATCGAAGTTGGAGGATTCATGTCGGCACGGTCCCCGGGCCCCGATGCAACCCGCGAATCCGAAGCGAGGGCGGCCGGTCCGCGGCGTCTCGCGATCGTGACCGGCGCTTCGGCCGGCATCGGCGCGGTCTACGCCGAGCGGCTCGCGCGCGACGCCTACGACCTCGTCCTCGTCGCGCGACGTCGCGATCGGCTCGAAGAGCTGGCCGAACGCCTCGGTCGCACGCACGACCGTCGCGTCGACGTGCTCGCAGCCGATCTCGGCTCCGCCGAGGGCGTGCGCGCGGTCGAAGCGCGGATCGCGGCGGAACCCGCGCTCGAACTGATGGTGAACAACGCCGGGTTCGGCACGACGGGTCTGTTCGCCGAGCTGGATCGCGACGCCGAGGAGGAAGAGGTCCGCCTCAACGTGCTCGCACTGCTGCGGCTCACCCACGCGGCGGTGTCGGTGTTCAAGGCGCGCGGCCACGGCTCGGTGATCAACGTATCGTCGCTCGCAGGCTTCCAGCCGGCGCCCTTCAATGCCACCTACGCGGCCACCAAGGCGTTCGTGAACTCGTTCACGCAGGCGGTCAGCGAGGAGTTGCGCGGGAGCGGCGTGCGGCTCCAGTTGCTGTGCCCCGGCTTCACCCGCACCGAGTTCCAGGAAGTCGCGGGCGTCAGCACCGAGCGGATTCCCGCCTTCGCCTGGATGACGCCCGAGGCGGTCGTCGAGGCGTCGCTGGACGCGCTGCGCAAGGGCGAGCTGCTGGTGATCCCGGGCGGCGGGAACAAGTTGATGGGCGCCGTGATCCGCGCGCTGCCCGCATCGCTGGCGCGCCGCGCGAGTGCCGCGCTGCTGCGGCGCACCCTCGGCGGCGACTGAAGACGCGCTTCTCCGTCGGCTCGCTCGAAACCGTTCGCGCTGCCTGGACCGTGGGGTTTCGCTCGTCTAGGCTGCTCGGCTGAATTTCAGTTCAGTGGATGAAATGAGCTTCAGCCAGAGCCGGTCGTCGCGACGCTCGTTCGCATGCATCCCCTGCACACCCATCAGCACCCCCGCTGACCGAATTCTCGAACCGGAGGCTCCCTTGGCCGATCACATCACCCATGACGAGATCTACGACGCCGTCGACCGCGACGACTTCGACGCGATGATCGAGGTCGATCGCTACGCGCGCCGCACCGGCGCCTTCGACGAGATCATCTCGGCCACCGAGGATCATTTCTGGGATCCCCTGGATCCCGCCTACGTCGATTTTTCGCAGCCCTTCGACGTGAAGAACGACACGATCATGCCGCGCGACTTCACCATCGAGCTGAACTGCGCGGTCGCGGATCGGCTCGACGAGGGCCAGCAGATCCGTCTCGCCAACCAGTCGACGCGCTTCTCACTTTCCCAGATCCTGCACGGCGAGCAGGGTGCGCTCTCGCTCTCGGCGAGCCTCTGCCACGTGCTCTACGACCCGGGCGCGCAGGAATACGCCGCGAACCAGGCGCGCGAGGAAGCGCGTCACGTCACGGCGTTCTCGAAGTACATCGGCGCGCGCTGGGGCACGCCGCTGCATGCGGGCACCACGCTGCAGAGCCTGATGAACGAACTGGTGCTCGCACCCGAGGTCTACAAGAAGCTCGTCGGCATGCAGATGTTGATCGAAGGACTCGCGATGGGCGCCTTCGCGACGCTGCATTCGCGCACGCAGGATCCCGTGCTGCGCCGCACCGTGCAGCTCGTGATGACCGACGAGGCCTTCCACCACAGGTTCGGCCGCATCTGGGCCAAGCGCACCGTGCCGAAGCTCACCGAGGAGGAGCACGTCAAGGTCGAGGACTGGGCGGCCGCGTGCTTCCACAAGGTCTTCACGAACCTGGTGAACGCCGAACAGAAACAGGCGATCTACCCGGAGTTCGGCCTCGACTGGCAGTGGGTCCGCGCGGCCGTGATGGAAGCTTTTACCGACGCCGATCGGCGTCGGCTGATGAAGCAGAACACCAACATCTTCCGCGTGCTGATCAAGACGCTGCTGCACGGCGGCATCATCACCGACCGCAGCCGGCACCTCTACGAGGCGTGGGTCGATCTCGGCGAGCTCGGACGCGAGCCCGAGGGCGTCGTCGGCGACGCGATCGCGGACGCGGCGATCCTCGAGCTGCGCGAGATCAACAGCGGGAAGAAGAAGATCGGGCGCGCGATGAAGGAGATCGCCCGCGCCAATTAGTCGCCTCGCAGTGCGTCGGAGATCTGGGGGGACGGCGATCCGGCGGGCTCTCGGCAAGCAGGGCGACCGCAGGGGGATTCGCCTAGACTGCGCCTGCCTTTCGGCACGCCGCGGCAGCGCGAGGGCGCGCATTCCACCGACGTGCTCCACGAGCAACGAGAAGGATTCCCCCGATGAGTGACATCCGATTCGACGGCAAAGTGGCCCTGATCACCGGCGCCGGTGGCGGCCTCGGCAAGACCTACGCCAAGGCGCTTGCGGCGCGCGGTTGCAAGGTCGTGGTGAACGACCTCGGCGGGAAGTCCGACGGCACCGGCGCCAGCGCGAGCATGGCCGATGCGGTGGTCAAGGAGATCGAGCAGGCCGGCGGCATGGCCGTCGCGAACCACGACTCGGTCGCGACACCCGAAGGCGGCAAGGGGATGGTCCAGGCCGCCCTCGACAACTTCGGCCGCATCGACATCGTCATCAACAACGCCGGCATCCTGCGCGACAAGACCTTCGCCAAGCTCGCGCCGGCCGATCTCGAGATCGTGCTCGACGTCCATCTGAAGGGCGCGTTCTTCGTGACACAGCCGGCCTTCATCAAGATGAAGGAACAGAATTACGGCCGCCTCGTCTTCACCGCGTCGTCGGCTGGTGTGCTCGGCAACTTCGGCCAGACCAACTACGGCGCCGCGAAGATGGGTCTCGTCGGTCTCTCGAACGTGTTGGCGCTCGAGGGCGCGAAGAACAACATCAAGTCCAACGTGATCGCGCCGATCGCGCGCACGCGGCTCACCGAGCAGCTGCTCGGCCCGGCGGCCGAGACGCTCGACCCGGAGTGCGTGACGCCGCTCGTCACGTACCTCGCGTCCGAGCAATGCGAGCTCACCCACAACATCTTCTCGGTGGGCGGCGGTCGCTTTGCGCGCATGTTCGTCGGTCTCACGCCCGGCTGGTTCGCGGGCAAGGGCGGCAAGCCGTCGCCCGAAC
>JAGSPS010000028.1 GCA_018262315.1 Deltaproteobacteria bacterium
TGATCGGCTTCGTCGGGCTGATCGTTCCCCATGCGCTGCGTCTCGTGCTCGGTCCGGATCACCGCTTGCTGGTGCCGGCGTCCGCACTCGCCGGGGCGGCGTTCCTCGTCGTCTGCGATGCCGCCGCGCGCAGCGTGCTGCCCGGCCGCGAATTGCCGGTGGGCGCGATCACCGCGCTCGCGGGCGGACCGCTCTTCCTGGCGCTGATGCGGCGGCAACAGCGCCGCGGGCTGATCGCTTGAGCGCAGAGCAGCCGCGATTGGAGCTCTCTGGTGTCGCCGTCCGGTTGGGTTCGCGCGCAGTGCTGGCCGGCGTCAACCTTTCCGTAGCGCCGGGCGAAGTGGTGGGCCTGCTCGGTCGCAACGGCGCCGGCAAGACGACGCTTTTGCGCGTCGCGTGCGGGGCGCTCGCGCCGGACGCCGGTCGTGTGCTGCTCGAAGGCCGCGCGCTCGCTTCGACCTCGCGCCGCGAGCGCGCCCGCAGCGTCGCGCTGGTGCCGCAGGACACGCAGGTGCCGTTCCCGTTCTCGGTTGCTGAAGTCGTGCTGATGGGACGCACGCCGCATCTCGGCTGGCTCGGCTTCGAGGGCGCGCACGATCTCGATGTGGCGCGCGCCGCGATGGAGCGCATGGGTATCGGCGCGCTCGCCAATCGCTCCGTGCTGACGCTGTCGGGCGGCGAGCGCCAACTCGCGATCGTCGCCCGCGCGCTCGCGCAGCAGCCACGCCTGCTACTGCTCGACGAGCCCACCGCGTTCCTCGATCTGCGCCATCGCCTCGAGGTGCTGACGGTGGTGCGCGAGCTGGCGGCGGCCGGTGCCAGCGCGCTCGTCGTCTCGCACGATCTCGGTGTCGCGGCGCGTTTCTGCGACCGCCTGGTGCTACTCGGCGACGGCCGCATCCTCGCGAGCGGCCCGCCGCGCGAGGTGCTGACGCCCGATCTGCTCCGCGCCGCATTCGGCATCGAGGTCGAACTCGGCTTCGCGACCGACGGCGTTCCGGTGGTGGTGCCGCGGGCGCTCGCGCCCTAGCTTGCCGACCCCGGACTCATGCCGCCCAGACAGCGGAGCGAAACGCCATGGCGAAACTGACGATCCAACGCGTACTCGGCCGCGAGATTCTCGACTCGCGCGGCAATCCCACCGTCGAGGTCGAAGTCACGGCCTCGAGCGGAGTCGTAGGCCGCGCCGCGGTTCCGTCCGGCGCGTCGACCGGCTCTCGCGAGGCGCTCGAGCTGCGCGACGGCGATCCGAGTCGCTACCGCGGCAAGGGCGTGCGCCGCGCGGTCGAGCACGTCAACGGCGAGATCGCGCGCCAGGTGGTGGGGATGTTGCTCGGTGGGCTCGAGGAGCAGGGCGGCCTCGACGGCGCGTTGATCGCGCTCGACGGCACCGAGACCAAGTCGCGGCTCGGCGCCAACGCCATCCTCGGTGTGTCGCTCGCCGCGGCCCGCGCCGCGGCGCTCGCGGCCGGGGTTCCGTTGTATCGCTTCCTCGGCGGGGAGGACGCGACGCTGCTGCCCGCGCCGATGATGAACGTCGTCAACGGCGGCGCGCACGCCGACAACAACGTCGACTTGCAGGAGTTCATGATCTTCCCGGTCGGCGCGCCGAGCTTCGCGGAAGCGCTGCGCTGGGGCGCCGAGTGCTTCCACGCGCTCGCGGGCGTGCTGAAGGCGAAGGGCTACTCGACGGCGGTCGGTGACGAGGGTGGCTTCGCGCCCAACCTGTCGAGCAACCACGAAGCGATCGAGCTGGTGCTGACGGCGATCGAGAAGGCGGGCTATCGGCCCGGCGACGACGTCGCGATCGCGCTCGATCCGGCCGCGTCCGAGTTCCACAAGGACGGGCGCTACGTGCTCGCGGGCGAAAACGCCACCAGGAGCAGCGACGAGATGATCGAGTTCTGGGCGCAGTGGTGCGCGCGCTACCCGATCGTCTCGATCGAGGACGGCCTCGGCGAAAGCGACTGGGACGGCTGGGCCAAGCTCACAAAAAAACTGGGCGATCGCTGCCAGATCGTCGGCGACGACCTCTTCGTCACCAACCCCGCCATCTTGCGCAAGGGCATCGAGCGGAAGGTCGGCAATGCGATCCTGATCAAGGTGAACCAGATCGGGACGCTCAGCGAGACGCTCGAAGCGATGCGGGTCGCGCGCGAAGCAGGCTACGCGTCGATCGTATCGCACCGCTCGGGGGAAACCGAAGACACCACGATCGCCGACCTCGCGGTTGCGACCGGCGCGGGCCAGATCAAGACCGGCTCGGCGTCGCGCACCGACCGCATCTGCAAGTACAACCAGCTGCTGCGCATCGAGTCCGAGCTGGGGCCGCGCGCGCGCTACGCGGGGCGCAGCAAGCTCGCGCAGCGAAGCGAGGGCAAGCGAAGTTCATGAGCGCCGCCTCTCGCCGACGCGGCTGCCGAGTCGTGTTGCTGACGGTCGCCCTCGCAGTATCGCAAGCCGGGCGGGCGAGCGCGTGGATCCCCGAGCCCGAGAGCGCCTGGAGCCTCGTCGCGCAGAGCAACGGCGCCGCGTCGCGCACCCGAGCGCTGGCGATCGACATCGCGCTGGTCGGCGCAGACGGCGCCGTCGTCGCGACGGGCACCGCGCGCCTCGAGCCGAACGGGCGCGCGCGACTCGGCGTCACGTTTGCGGACGGCACCGTCGAGATGCACGAGCGCACGCCGATCGATTATCAGGCGACGCGCGCCGGGACGCGCGTCGAAAAGCCGCTGCGACTGATCCCACCCCTGGTGCTGCTCCAGGCCGGCAGCGCGCAGGCCGTCGCCGACGCACTGCGAACGCTCGGCGGCGACCCGAAGCTCGTCGATCTGGGCATGGAGGGCGCGCACGATTGCTGGGTGCTCGGGGGTCGCGACATGGGTGCGTTCGACGCCAACACGCGCGTCTCCTTGTGGGTGGACCAGGAATCGCAGCAGCCCGTCCGCATCGACGATGGCTCGGGCACGCAGTACCGATTCGGCACCCCCAAGAAGGGCGAGGACATCCGCTTCCCAGCCTGGATCGACGTGCGCGCCGCCACCGGACCGAGTTGGCGCATCGACGTGAGGTCCGTGAGGCCCGCCCCATGACCGCGCCGCCGCCTTGCGCCATCTTGAGACCGCCCGTGGGGGGCAAAGCGAAGGGGGGCCGAACACTGCACTCTGTAGAAGACACACGCCCGCGCAAGGGGCTTTCCGTGCCCGTCATCACCGTGGTGGACGAGGCGGGCGCGCTGATCGAGGCCGATCAACGCGCGCTGGTCCGCTACGTGATCCAGGACGGTTACGGCGCCGACGTCGTGTTTGCCGCGGGGACCACCGGCGAATGGGATCGCCTCCACAACCGGGTGCGCCAGCGCGTGATCCAGGTCTGCGCGGAGGAGGTCGCCAAAGCCAACGCGCAGCTCCTGACCGGCCGTGCCGAGCGCGACGTCGAACTCTGGGCGGGCATCACGGCGCCGAGTCCCGAAGAGACGCTCGAGAACCTCGAGGTGGCGGTGGCAGCCGGCGCCGCCGCCGCGGTGCTGGCGCCGCTCTCGATCCAGGGCATCGACGACCCGGTGCGCTTCGTCGCGCGCGAGATCGCCGATGTGCTCGACGCGCAGCCGCGGCGCATCCCCGTCTATCTGTACGACAACGCCGACATCGCCGTCGATCCGAACGTCCCGCACATCCGCACGCGCCAGGTGAAGGCGCTCTCGCGCCTCGACTTCGTGCGCGGCATCAAGGTGTCGGCGCCGCGCAAGGTGCTCGGCAACTACACGAAGGCCGCGGCGAGTTTCAATGAGCGCGGCGAGTTCGCGATCTACGTCGGCGACGCGATGCTGATCTTCGATCTGTTCCGCCCGCGCACCGGGATGCTCGGCACGGTGGCCGAACACTGGAATCGCTGGCGCCTCTCGGACACGCTGCCGGCCGGCGTGGTGGCGGGACCCGCCAACGTGTTGCCGCGCGAATGGGCGCGCGCCTGGCAGGTCTGCCGGGCGGGCGACGTCGAGCGCATGGAACAGGTCCGCGAGGTGCTCGAGACGTTCCGCGAAGGCACGCGCGCGACGGGCGGTCGCCGCAGCATCGCGTGTCTCAAGCGCGCGTTGCGCCGCCTCGGCGTGATCTCGAGCGACCTCGTGGCGAACGGCACTCCCTTCCTCACGCGGCCGGACGCGGATAGCTTCGACAAAGTCTTCGACCACGTGCGCGAGCTGGCTGCACGCCGGATCCGTCCGCCGTGGGTGAGCATCGCGCCGGGCGTCGAGCCGATCGAGGTCGAGCGCGAAGGCGGACTGAGGACGTTGTGAGTCCGCAGACGCCGGCTCCTTCCCGCGTAGCGAGGCAGAGCCGAGCTGCGACGTCCAGCGAGCCGCGCGATCTCGATCTGGTCGGGATCGGCAGCATGGTGGTCGATCGAGTCCACCGCGCTGCGCGCATCCTCGGTCCCGACGAGAAGGGCCCGCTGCAATCGGAGCCGGGCGGCGCGTCGGTTCGCACCTTCATCGGCGGCGTGATCCTGAACCAGCTCGGCTGGGCGAGCGCGCTCGGCCTGCGCACCGGCATCTTCGGCAAGGGCGCCGACGACGAAAACGGCCGGCTGCTGCGCGCCGCGATGGACCACGCCGGCATCGAGCATCACCTCGTACTCGACGGCTCGGCGTCGTCGGTGGCCGCGATCTTCGTCGAGCCGGGCGGCGAGCGCGCGATCTACTTCGATCCGGCCGCCAGCGCCGAGACCACCGCCGCCCACGTGCGCGAGCAGCACGCACCCTTCATCGCGCGCGGCGCGCGGCTCACCACGGAAGTGCACCAGGTGCCGCTCGCCGCGGTGCTCGAGGCGCTCACGATCGCGCGCGCGGCTGGCATGCAGACCAGTGTCGATCTCGACGTGCCGCCTTCCGAAGCCGTGCCGAGCCTAGGCGACGAGAAGACGCTGCACGCGGTTCTCAAAGCTGCCGATCTGCTGAAGCCGTCGAAGCGCGCGGCGCTCGAACTGTGCGGCGTCGCTGCGGCCGCACCGCTCGAGCTGGCGCGCCGCTTGCGCCAGCGCTTCGGCAATCGAGCCGTCGTGGTGACCGACGGCGCCGCGGGCTGCGCGGTCGCGGCCGACAGCTTCGAGGGCGAAGTCGCCGCGCCGCGCGTGCGCGCCATCGACGCAACCGGCGCGGGTGACGCTTTCATGGGTGGCCTGCTCGCCGGCCTCCACCAGGGGCTCGGCTGGGAAGACGCAGCCAGGCTCGGCAACGCGGCCGGCGCCGCCTGCGTCGAGCGGCTCGGCGCGTTCCCGGCCGACGCCGTGTGGGCGCGCTGGCGCGCACTCGAACTCTACGACGGCACGCGCTTCGAACCGCGCGCGCGCCCGCCCGATCCGACGGGCGACGAGATGCTCGCCGCCTTCGACGTGGTGCTCGACGAACTCGCCGCGCAGCGCAAGCGCATCGACGCCGCCAGCTACCAGGCCGCGCTCACACTGATCCGCGACGCGGAGTCGCGCGGCGGACGCCTGCACGTGACGGGCGTCGGCAAGCCCGAGCACCTGGCGCGCTACGGCGCGTCGCTGCTCTCCTCGACCGGCACGCCTACCTCATTCTTGCACGCCACCGAAGCCGTACACGGCAGCGCCGGCCAGATCGTGCCGGGCGACGTCGTGATCGCGATCAGCAACAGCGGCCGCACCCAGGAACTGCTCGCCGCCGTCGGCGCCGTGCGCGGCCTCGGCGCGCGCGTCATCGCAATCACCGGCGACGCGAACTCCCCGCTCGCGAAGAGCGCCGACCTCGTTCTCGACGCCAGCGTCGCGCGCGAAGGCGGCGGCCTCGGCCTCGCCCCGCGCGCCAGCATCGCCGCGGCCCTGCTCGTACTCACGACGCTGTCGGCGGGGCTCGAAACCGCACGCGGCTTCACGCACGACGAGTACCACGCGCGCCATCCGGCGGGGCGGCTGGGGGAGCTGTCGAAGAAGAAGCGGTAGCTGTCTCCCGCGACGGGGGATGCTGTTGATCCACCTTTTGGACGGCCCGTGGCCAGACCGGGAGGTCCAGCGGTAAGCCCCCTGGAATGGAGGGGTTTCGCAGCCCGATGCGACTACCCCAACAGCCTCATACTTGCGCCCGCCAGCTAAAGGTCGTGCCGTTGCCGGCCGACTTTGTCTAGGCTTTCGATGCGACCGGTAGAGTCGCCTTCTGCATGCGACTCGTCGTGCCACGCACCACCGGTCGCCCTTCATCTAGCGGGCGCCACCTTCAGCGGGGCGCCCGCCAGTTGCATCTTGGCCTAGCGGTGCTGTAAACGCTGCGGAGTGTTTCTCCTCTACCTCGACGAGAGCGGAAACGAGAACGAGCCTGCGGACAGGTACTTTGTCTTGGCCGGGCTCGCACTCTTCGAACGCCAGCCCATGTCGGCGCAGCAGTTCATGGAACTGCTGTTCGGGAAGCTGCCCGAGATCTTCCAGAACGAGGCCGAGCTGCGCGCCCTCTTCGACGTGCTGGCCCACGAGGCCTACGCGTTGCCGCCGCTCACCCGCGAAGAACGGGCCGCGCGCGCCAAGCTCGTCATCACCACGCATTTCAACACCAAGCAGCAGATCTTCCTCGACTTCGTGCTGTCGCACTACGTCCGCGTTGGCGTAGAAGAACTCGACCAGGAGAAGCTCACGCCCCTCTTGCGGCTTGCGTATCACGACTCGATCGCCGACGCGGTCGCCGATCTGGGAAGGCCGGATGAGATCGGCAGGGTGTTCGCGGGCTTTCAGAAATATCTGTATCAGCAGCAGGCCGCTGCATGACGAGCAAGGCCCGCGTCCAAGCGCGAGAGACATCCATATGAAGAAGACCACGCGCACGCCCGCGAAGGGCGAGATGCGGGCGGAATACGATTTCTCGAAGGCAGTTCTTGGCAAGTACGCTGGCCGGATGGGGCGAACGACCACGCTCGTGGTGTTGGAGCCCGATGTGGCAGCGGTCTTCGACACGTCGGAGTCTGTGAACTCCGCCCTCCGTGCACTCGTTGCCATCCGGGTTCCGAAGAAGCGCAAGAAGGCGAGTTGAGCTCGCCGCGCGGCGAATGCTCGTTGGACTCGATCGGGTGGGTGGACGACTGTGCTGAATGAGCGCGAGCGTGAGGCGATCGCCGGGCTGTGGGCCGAGAAGCTGGCCCAGGATGCGCGCGGGCTCCCACGCGACGAACGCCATCGCAATCTGGAACCCGATTCCGCCGAGTTCATTTGTGCTCTTGCGGCTGGCTGCCATGCTCGGGCGCTGCTCGAGATCGGCGGATCTAGTGGCCTGTCCACGATCGCACTGGCGGCGGCTGCTCGGCAGACCGGCGGGCGTCTCGTGTCCATCGAAGTCGAGCGCAGCCGCCAGGAGAAAGCGAGGCGGAGGTTGCGGGCGCTCGGGCTGTCGGATCGCGTGGAGTTCGTGTTGGCCGACGCGGCGACCGTCCTCGACCGGTACGAGGGCCTCGAATTCGTGCTCCTCGACTGTGAGAAGGAGGACTACGTTCGATTCGCGGGAATGCTGCGGCTGGCTCCCGGAGCAGTCGTCGTCGCAGACAACATCTTGTCGCACGAGTTGTGGGACTACGTTCGACACGTTCGGAGGCTTGCCGGAGTCGAGTCGGTCACGTTGCCCATTGGGAAGGGCCTGGAGGTGAGTCGCTTCCCGGGAGGGTCCGCGGGGTCGATCGGATGACGCGATGAAGCGAACGAGCGATCGCGGGCGGTGCGCTTCAGAAGAACAGATCGCGAAGTTTCACCAGGCCGTTGAAGACGCCGACCTTTTCGAGAACGCGCACCGCGACGCCGACGGATTCGAGCCCGTGCCAGCATGAGCAGGCGACGCCCGCGGCGATCAGTGCGCCGGCGGTTGCGGGTTGCCTGCGCGACTCGAAGCGGCACCCGTGTGGGCTTGGGTGAGCGCCTCGAGCGCGCGCCTCGCGTTCTCATTGGGATACGCGATGAACGCGGCGACGGCGTTCGCGCTCTCGACGCCGCTTTGCTCGACGGCGTCGATGCGCCATGCGCTTCGCGCTGCTTCGCGGACGAGCCGGAAACGCTGCTCGAAGGGCGGCCCGGTGCGCGGCTCGATGCGGGTGATCACGTCGGCCTCGTCGTTGCGCTCGCGGATGTCGAGCACGGAATGCAGCGACTCGCGCGCGCGCTTGGCAAACTCGGGTCGCCCCTGGATGGAGAGCCAGGCGAGCTGGAAGCGGTCGGTCGAAAGCTCGGGTTCCGCGCGCTCCGCCTCCGCTGGCGACGCGGCTTCGCGTCGCGAGACCCACGCCTGCGCTTCGGCCTGCGTGACGACGCGCAACGCTTGGCGGCGATGGAACTCCGGCGTGAGCAGCGGCAGCGTGCGCAGCGGATCGAGCGCGAGGTAGCGGAAGTAGCCCTCGACGATCGCGCCCGGCGTATGCTCGTCCGGTCCACAGGCCGCGAGCCCGAGCAGCCCGAGCACCAGCGCGGCGCGGCGCGCGAACGCGCTCACGTCCACCACCCGTACCAGGTGAGGAAGGTCATGTACGCGGCGGTTGCGAGCAGCGCCGCGCGCCACAGCGTGCGCCATCGTCCGCTCGCTTCCGCCACACCCACTGCGAGCGCGAGCGCTGCGGGCAGCAGAGCCGAGAGCAGATAGCTCGCCTTCACGGCCGTGTAGCGCGGCACGACCCAGGTCTGGGCGAGGAACGCGGCGAAGAGCAGCGCGGCGAAAACGAGCGGGGTGGCTGCGACGGCGCGCAGCTCGCTGCGGCGGAGGATGCGCACGAGCCCGGCGATCGCGAGAAGCGTGGGCACGAGACCGAGCAACGCGGCCCCTGCCGCCGCGTCGCGGACGACGCTCACTTGTGTTGGCAGGAACGCGCCCTGTGCGTCGGCCCAGGTGCCTGCGTAGAGGGGACCCGGAACGGATTGCACCATCCCCGGCGCATCCTTCGACGGCGCGACGAGCGCAGCGACCGGGAACGAGACGTAGTCGGCGAGATGCCGCTCGCCGGGCGGCTGCACGGACATCTCGTTGCCGGCCTGGTCGGCGAGCTGGCCGCCGCTGATGACTCCGAGCGGCGAGCGTGTCTCGATCGCGAGACGTCCATACTGAGGTAGGAGCAACACCAGAGCCACGCCGCCCATCGCGAGCATCGCCCGCATCGCGAACGAGACTCCGGCCCGACGCAGGCGCCACGCGTAGGCGAGGCCGACGACGCCGAGCGCCACGAGGCCGGTGCTCTTCGAGAGCGCCGCGAGGGCCGCGAGCAGCGCGCTGACCGAGCCGTGACGGCGCGCGGCGCGCGGGTCGTCCGGAATCCGCATCGTGCGCGCGAGCGCGGCGGTGGTGAAGAGCGCACAACTGGTCTCGTTGCCGAGCATGCTCGTCGCGATCGCCACGACCGGCGCGCACGCCACGAGCGCCGCGACCACCGCGGCGTCGGCGGGCGACACGACGCGGCGCAGCGCGCGCCAGGCGATCGCAATCGCCCCGAAGCCCGCAGCCGCCGAGAGGATTCGCAGCGCCGCGTGCACCGGGATCGCCTCGGGCAACGCGTGCCACAGCAGAGCGCCGAGCGCGTAGTAGAGCGGCGGATGGAAACCCGACCACGAGTGCGGGTCCGGGAGTCGGCCCTGATAGAGTGCGAACACGTTCAGCGCGTGGCCGGCCGCGTCGTAGTCGTGAAGCGGCGGATAGGCGAAGGCGTTGTGGAGACGCGCGAGCAGGGCCGCCGCCGCGACGAGTGCCGCCGCGACGAGCCAGGCGCGCTCGCGTGCCGGAGCCGCCGCGCCGGCGCGCGTCACACCTCGGGTGTCTTCACCGCGAGCACGGGACACGGCGCCTTCTGCACCACTCGTTCGGCCACGCTGCCGAGCAGCAGATGCTTCAGCCCCGAATGCCCGCGCGTGCCGATCACGACGAGATCGGCGTGGCGCGAACGTGCTTCATCCTCGATCACCGTCGCCGGGTAGCCCTCGCGCACCACCGTCTCCACCGCGAGTCCGCGCTCGCGCAGTTTCGCCGCACAGCCCTCGAGATTCTCGGTGGCCTCGGTCTTCACCTGCTTCCAGAAGTCCGGCGGCAGATAGGCGCCTTCGAGTTGCTGGAAATCGACTGGCAGGTGGTAGGCGTGGAGCAGCACGAGACTGCTGCCGTGCTTCTCGGCCATGTGCGTGGCCCAGTCGAGCACTGCTTCGGCGTGCGACGAGAAGTCGATCGGGACGAGGATCGTGCGGATTTCGATCGTCATGCGAGTAGCATCCCCCGCTCGGCCCCCCCGTGGCAAGTCCCCGGCACGATGAACGAAATGCCTCCGTTCGAGGACGCCGAAGCTGGTTGACGCTACCAGGGGCCGGCCCTACCGTGTGCCGCCCCGGTCCCGCACGGGACCGAATCCCAATGCGTGGGGCCGTAGCTCAATTGGGAGAGCGCCGCGTTCGCAACGCGGAGGTTGGCGGTTCGATCCCGCTCGGCTCCACCACCCAGTTCACGATTCCCCGTTCATGATTCCGCGCCGCGGCCGGACGGCCGCGCGCCAACACGGGTCAGGTGACTTGGGTGGCGCGGGTCAGGCGTCGTGGGTGTGGGGAACTGCCCATTCGGGTTTGGTCGCGGCGCCGTTTGGGATCGTGTGGACTGGCGATTGCCGCCACCTCCTCACGCGTCTGCCATCCGAATCTCACAGGCATCCGTTTTTCTCTGAAACGAGAACCCGCGCGCGGCACAGGGCCACTCAGATGCCGCGACGTGTCGAGTGAGAGTCGATCTGTCTATCTTTCGTCAAGGTTTGATATTGACATCATTCCCAAAATTGGCGAACCACCCCATGCTGATGACTACCGATACCGTCCTCGTTCAGCGCGCTGCCCTCGGTGAC
The DNA here is from genome assembly GCA_018262315.1 of Deltaproteobacteria bacterium. GTDB lineage: Bacteria > Myxococcota_A > UBA9160 > UBA9160 > PR03 > PR03. The sequence goes on from JAGSPS010000028.1 coordinate 10,848, forward strand.
CGCGACGCGTTCGCATCGATCTACGAGGAGAGCTTCCGCTGCGTCTACGCTTTCGCCGCTCGCGAGACGGGGGACCGCGTCGCCGCCGAAGCCCTGACCGAGCGCATCCTGGTGCGAGTCGTCGAAGCGCTCGACCACTACGCCGGCGACGTTCCGTTCGCGGCTTGGCTCCAGGCGGTCGCCAAGACCGTCGCGGCGAGTGAGCGACCGCACCGGCGGCCGTCGCGGGTGGCGCCGAAGCCGCCCTTCGCGCGCAGCTCGCCCCGCTAGCGAGCAACCCGCTAGCTCGCTCCACCCTCGCGCAGATACGTGGTTGCGAGCGCGTCGGCGTACTCGTTCCAGCGCGAACCGTCGTGCGCGCGGATCCAGGTGAGCTTCGCCTTCGGGCGCGAGCGGGCGAGCGCGTAGAGTTCCTGCACCATCTCGAGATTGGCGATCGGCCCGGTCTTGCGACGCCAGCCGCGCGCCGCCCAACCCGCCGCCCACTCGTTGACCGTCTTCACGCAGAGCTGACTGTCGGAGTAGAGTGTGGCCGCCTGGTCCGCGGGCAACATCTGGAAGGCCTCGATCAGCGCGCGCAGTTCCATGCGGTTGTTGGTGGTCTCGGGTTCGTGACCGTGCGCCTCGCGCACGATGCGGTCATCGTCGACCCACACGACGCCCCAGCCGCCGGGTCCCGGATTGCCCTCGCAGGATCCGTCCGTGAAGACGCCCGTGCGCGGTCCGCCTCGATGTCGCTCCAGGACTTCCGCGGGCGAGAGCAGGGCGCCCTGTCGTTCGGCCATGGGCGCGCAAGGTAACCGCGGCTCGCGCGCGTCGCTGCGCTTCGCGATGCTCGCGCGCGGAGGAACCACTGTGCGAATCGGGTTTGCGATCGGACTCTCTTTAGTCCTCGCGCTATTGGAAACTCCTGCACATGCGCGGCCTTCCGACGCCGCGCAGGTGCGCCAGAGCTTCGCGCGCTTCGTCGCGGCACTCGGCGCGCGCGAGGCCGACGCGGGGCTGCGCCTGCTCTCGGTCGCGTCGCTACCCGAGTGGCAACGCGATCGCGAACTCGCGCTGCACGGCACGCGCGCCGAGGTGGCGGCGCAGTCGGCGGGTCGCCGGCTCGTCGTGATGGCGCTGCGCCACCACGCGCCGAAGTTTTTGCGGCGCGACGGTTCGCCGCGCGAACTCGTCGGCTACGCGCTCGGCGCCGGCATGGCGGATCGGGATTCGCTCGCCGCGATCGAGCTGGGCGACGTCGCCGTGCAGGGCGAGCGCGCGGGCGGCCAGCTCTTCGCTTCGGGCCTGCCCTCCGGATTCCGCGCCGACTTCGTGCGCGAGGATGGCGCCTGGAAACTCGACCTCGGGGCGACCCTCGAGGCCGCGGGCCGCGTCGTCACGCGCGCCGCCAAGGCCGCCGACTCGAGCGAAGACTCGGTGATCGCGGGTCTGCTGATGCTCAGCTCGGGCGAGCGCCCGACGTCGCGAATCTGGGAGCCGATGGCGAAGGAGGGCGCCGCCGACGCGGCGCAGTAGGCGCGGCTCCAACCACGCTGCGCGCGGAGTCGAGGTCGAGTAGCCGACACATCTGGATTCGAACGAGTTCGCGCCGTGACAACGCCACATCACAGGGGCACGCTTGGCGACAGCCGGACGCGGAGGATTTCGTCATGGCCGTGCAAGCCAACACAGAGATCGAGGCCGTTCGCCTGCTGCTCGACGTGCGCAAGGGCGATCCACTCTACGGCGATCGCCATCTCGCACGGGCGGCGGAACTGCTGCGGCCGCATCTCGATCGAGATGCGTATCGCGGCCTGAGTGGGAGTGAAGCCGCCGAGGCCGAGGCCACGAGCGAGAGCCAGCTCGCACTGCTGCGCGGCGAGTGGGCGCGTGTGAAGGATCTCGCGGCCGGCGTCGCGTCGCTGCGTCGCGCGCGCGCCGAGCGCCACGTCGAGATCGACCTGGGCCACCAGATCTACGAGACGCCCGAGATCCCGATCGATCCGTTCTCGCCCGGCTTCGGCGCGCTCTTCGGGCGCTCGGCGGAGATGCTCGCACAGCGCCGTGACGAGCTGGTGGGGGCACTCGCCACTCTCGAGAAGCTGGATGCGCCGGGGCGCGAGTTCTACGCCGCACGCCGGGCGGCGTTCGCTGCGCTCGTGCTGACGCTCGACGAAGAATCGCAGAGCGCCCGCGCCGCGATCGACCCGGACCGCGTACGTCTCGAGGCGCTCGCTTCGCTCGACAAGGGCGACGTCGAGAGCCTCATGCGCATGGCGGACACGATGCTCGCGAAGGGAACGACGGGGGACGCGGACGTCGCGAAATCCGCGGGTGCGCAGAGCCGTGTGCGTGTCGGGAAGCCACTGCCGCCCTTTCCCGATGCGGTCGTCGCGAAGGCGCGCGCGCTCGGACTCGCGCACGAGCAGCGCGAGCCCAACGTCGAGGGGGTGAGCTACCTGCGCGCGATCGCGTGGAACCCGCTCTTCCCGGGCGCGGAGGAGGGGTCTGCCGCGAGCCGGCGCATCACCACGGTGCCGCCCTCGTTCGCGGCGGCGCCCAAGGCGGCGCAGCAGCTCGTCGATCAGTTCGCGATCCACCCGTACGTGAACTCGCTCGGCATCCGTTACCTGCCGCCGCTCGAAACCGAATGGGTGCTGGTCGAGGACTTCGCCGAAGCGGCAACGGTCCCCGAAACGTCGCCGCTGCTCGATGCGCTCGCACTCACCGGGCGGCGCGCGCTCTCGCGCATGCGGATCGAGCAATCGCTCCGCGAGCGCGGTCCGAGCGTCGTCGAGGGGCTCGGGCTCGACGTGCGCGAGTACGTCCTCGTCTGCATGCCAGCGGACGTGTTCGTGAACGTCGGCGCGCGGCTGGGCTGGGGCCAGCAACCGTACTGGACGCACTTCGACGGCTACCAGCTGCTGCGCGACGGAAAGCTGCGCGCGCTGGTCGGCGGTGACGCCCGCTTCGGCGGCCTCTACGACGTGTGCAGTATCGCACGCGACGACGCGCGAGAGGGCGTCGTCACGCGCTTCGCGATCGTGCGACGCGAGCGCATGCGCACGCCGGGCGCCTGAGCGCGGCGCCGGCGGCTGCAACTCCCAGAACCACGAGGTCCGCAATGAATAGCGAGAAGAACGCGCTGATCAAACGCGCCCGACGCTTCGCAAAGCCCTTCCGCGTGACCGATGGCGGCGCGTTCCGGCTGAAGGACATCGACCCGGGCGACACGCTCGGCCTCGGCGATGAGGCAAAGCCGCAGGCGCAGGAAGCGCTCGCGCTGGGCGTCGACGTGCTCGCGGAACTCCAGGACAAGCTCTACGCGCAAGACCGCTGGTCGGTGCTGTTGATCTTCCAGGCGATGGACGCGGCGGGCAAAGACGGCGCGATCAAGCACGTGATGTCGGGCGTCAACCCGCAGGGGTGTCAGGTCTTCTCGTTCAAGGCGCCGAGCAGCGAGGACCTCGACCACGACTACCTGTGGCGCTGCATGAAGTGCCTGCCCGAGCGCGGCCGCATCGGGATCTTCAATCGCAGCTACTACGAGGAGACGCTCGTCGTCCGCGTGCACCCGGAGTTCCTCACGAAGCAGAAGCTGCCGCCCCAGCTCGTCACCAAGGACGTCTGGAAGGAGCGTTTCGAGGACATCCGCGCTTTCGAGCAGTACCTCGCGCACAATGGCGTCGTCGTGGTGAAGTTCTTCCTGCACGTCTCGAAGAAGGAGCAGAAGAAGCGCTTTCTGGAACGCCTCGAGAACCCGGAGAAGAACTGGAAGTTCTCGGCCAACGACGCCAAGGAACGCGAGTTCTGGAACGACTACATGGATGCCTACGAGGAAACGATCAAGAACACCGCGACGAGACACGCGCCGTGGTACGTCGTGCCCGCGGACAACAAGTGGTTCACGCGGGTGGTGGTCGCCGCGGCGGTCATCAGCGCGCTCGACTCGCTGGAACTCGCGTATCCGGAGGTCGGCAAGGAGCAGCAGGCGGAGCTTGCTGCGGCGAAGCAGGCGCTGCTCGGCGGCAAGTAGCAGTCATTGGATCGCGGACGCAGCATGACAGCTGCCGCGTCTACCCCTGCACGATCGAGTTCGCCCAGCAAGACGAGGAGTCGCCATGACCGCCGCAGCGTCGAAGCCGCTCGCAGCCGATGAACTCCGGAAGCTCGATGCGTACTGGCGCGCGTCCAACTATCTCTCGGTCGGGCAGATCTATCTCTTCGACAATCCGCTGCTCCGCGAGCCGCTGCGGCGCGAGCACGTGAAGCCGCGCCTGCTCGGCCACTGGGGTACGACGCCCGGTCTGAATCTCGTCTACACACACCTGAACCGCGTGATCGCGCAGGGCGACCTCGACGTGATCTACGTGATCGGCCCGGGGCACGGCGGCCCGGCGATCGTCGCGCACGCCTGGCTGGAAGGGACCTACAGCGAGTTCTATCCGGAGATCTCCCAGGACGTGGAGGGGATGAAGCGACTGTTCACACAGTTCTCTTTCCCCGGCGGCATCCCGAGCCACGTGGCGCCGGAGACGCCCGGCTCGATCCACGAAGGCGGCGAACTCGGCTACGCGCTCTCCCACGCGTTCGGCGCCGCCTTCGACAATCCCGATCTGATCGTGACCTGCGTCGTCGGCGACGGCGAAGCCGAGACCGGACCGCTCGCCACCGGCTGGCACGGCAACAAGTTCCTGAATCCGGTGCGCGACGGCGCCGTGCTGCCGATCCTGCATCTCAACGGCTACAAGATCGCCAACCCCTGCTTCCTCGCGCGCATCCCCAAGGACGAGCTGCGCAAGCTGTTCGAGGGCTACGGATACAAGCCGTACTTCGTCGAGGGCAGCGATCCCGAGTTTGTACACCAATCGTTGTCAGCGATTCTCGACGTCGCCGTCGCCGAGATCCGCGCGATCTGGCAGGAGGCGCGCACGCGCGGCTTCCAGGGCCGTCCGGCGTGGCCGATGATCGTGTTGCGCACACCCAAGGGCTGGACCTGTCCGGCGGAGATCGACGGCAAGAAATGCGAGGACTACTGGCGCAGCCACCAGGTCCCGATGGGCGACATGGACCATCCCGGGCACGTCGCGATCCTCGAACAGTGGATGAAGAGCTATCGGCCGGAGGAACTCTTCGACGCGAACGGTGCGCTGCGACCGGAGCTCGCGGCGCTGGCGCCGAAGGGCACGCGCCGGATGAGCGCCAACCCGCACGCGAACGGCGGACTGTTGCTGCGAGACCTGCGGCTGCCCGGGTACCGCGACTACGCCGTCGAGGTCCCGAGCCCGGGGGCGAAGGACGCCGAGTCTACGCGCGTGATGGGCACCTACTTGCGCGACGTGATGAAGGGCAACCTCGACAGCCGCAACTTCCGCATCGTCAGCCCGGACGAGAACAACTCCAATCGGTGGCAGGACGTGCTCGAGGTGACGGATCGCTGCTGGGTCGCCGAGATCTACCCCGAGGACGATCACCTCGCGCCCGACGGGCGCGTGATGGAGGTGCTCTCCGAGCA